>JAPPJA010000166.1 GCA_028874675.1 Chloroflexota bacterium | reverse complement strand
ACGCGCCCTGGTTGGCGAACAGGCAGACCTGGCCAGGGAGCTTCGGAGCAATGTGCATGCCAGCGCCGACCTGGCCAGCGGCATGGGGCTGGCTTCAACGGTCGCTCCAGAAGAAATGGGACTGGCATATCTGCACGAACTGCTGGATCGGCCCTTCGGCATGGACTTCAGGCAGGGTGGACAGCTCCGAGTAGATTACCGTCGCCCAATGTACGCCGGGGACACGATGACGGCAAAGGGAATAATTGAGAGGACAGAAACGGACGGAATCCGCGCGACTTCGACAGTGCGGGTGTGGCTGGAAAACGGGCGGGGCGAGATGGCAATTACGGGGGAAGCCCGGGTAACCGTGCCCAGCCCGCTGACGTGATTAGTCGGCCCTGATTATCGCAAATACAGGTTCCCGCCCGAAAACGGAGCGAGGGGAAGTGAGAGCAATGCCTTCATTCAGTGAACAGCTAAAGGCCGAAGCCCAACCAATCTGGCGCGCGATTTTCCAGCACCCTTTCCTGCGGGAAATCAAGGACGGGACGCTACCACTGGAAAAGTTCCAGTACTACCTGACCCAGGACTACCAGTACCTGGAAGGCTTTGGCCGCACCGTGGTAATGGCAATGGCCAAGGCCCCCAATTCCAGGACGCTGGAGGAACTGTCCCGTCGGGTGATGACACCCATAGAGCGGCCCCTGCACACCAATTGCTGGAGGCTGCCGATGTGTCAATGGACTACATCAATGAAGTGGGTCGCTCTCCAACGAATACGGCTTATGTAAACCACATGCTGACGACCGCTTCCCTCTGCGGGCTGGGTCCTGCCGCTGCGGCCCTGCTGCCCTGCCCCTGGACTTATCACGAGCTTAAGAACGAAGTCGGCGCCTCGGAACATCCTCTCTACAGCCAGTGGACGTCCTTCTACGTGGCGGGGTTCCTTGAAGACAGCGTCAACGCGTGGCGAGGTTTTGTGGACCAGATGGCAGCGGAGGCGGGCACTGAGGAACTCGAGGCAATGCGCCAGGCGTTCCTGGTCAGCAGCCGCTACGAGTACATGTTCTGGGATATGGCCTACCGGATGGAAACCTGGCCCGTGTAGGTCGCCGCCCGGGAGAATTCCGAACCAAAGAGAATAGGCAGGCCTGGCGGCCTGCCCTTTTCTTTTCGCCGGTTGAAACGCCACGCCTTACGGAGCCATGCGGGCCGGTCCCCAGTTGTGGGGGATGTTGATCAGGTTGGATTCGAGGTTGGTGGCGGAGGTCTGGCCGCAGACTGCCATGGCGTGGTCGAACTCGCGGCGCAGAATTTCCAAAACGCCGTGGACACCCTCGGCTCCGTCGTTGGCCAGGCCCCAGTAAAGGGGTCGGCCTACGCCCACGGCTTTGGCGCCCAGGGCCAGGGCCTTCAGCACGTCGCTGCCCCGCCTGACCCCGGAATCCAGGTAAACCTCGCAGTTGTCGTTCACGGCGTCAACGATTTCGGGAAGCATTTCTACCGCGCTCATGGTGGAGTCAATCTGCCTGCCACCGTGCGTGGATACCAGGATGCCGTTGACGCCGCTCTCGGCGGCGATGTGGGCGTCTTCAGCGGTCCTGACGCCCTTGAGGACCAGGGGTAGGGACGTGAGGCCCCTGAGCCAGTCCAGCTCTTCCCAGGACAGGGGAGGGACCTGGGAGGGCTGCCAGTTGGGAGCTTCATCGGTGCCGCTGACCTCCGCCAGCCGCTCCGGGGTAGCGCGGAAGTTGGCCAGCTCGGCGGGGTTAACGTACTGGTTTCGGACATCCCGTTCCTTCGGAGAAGGGACGGGAGTGTCCACGGTTAGGACTATGGCCTTGAAGCCCGCTTCCTCGGCCCGGTGTACCAGCATTTCCGTCAAGTCGAAGCCGCGGTGGTATAGCTGGAACATGAGGGGACCGGAAGCGGCAGCGGAAACCTCTTCCATACTGTAGTGGGAAGAGGTACTGAGCATCATCAGGGTATTGGACATTCCGGCGCCCCGGGCCGTGGCCAGTTCGCCATCGGGGTGGGCCAGCTTATGTCCGCCGGCGGGACACACAAAGACCGGGAAGCTGAGTTCCGAGCCCAGCATGGTGGTGCTCAGGTCGCGATTGTCGATATTGCGCAGGAAACGGGGGCGGATGGTCAGGTCTTCGAAGGCTGACCGGTTGCGGGCCGTGGTAAATTCGTCCATGGCCCCGGCTTCAATAAACTCCCAGTTGTTGTGGGGTAGGCTTGCCCTGGCCCTCGATTCGTAGTCGTACAAATTGATGGGATCCATCTATTGACACTCCTTCATTGAAATGTTGGGGAATTGAGCCTACTTTAAGGGTTAGGCAGTTATTTAGGCAAGGGCAGAACGCTTGGCGAGTTCTGGCGGAGTTCTGCAGATAGAGTTCAGCTTAAGACGGGGCAAATAATCTAAAATGCCATCTCACTTCCGCTCATTTTTTCTTACATTGTACCTGTGGCTGCAATGGTGATGGCACCTTTATGGCGGCCTTTGCCCTACCATTGATCCCCTTGGATTTCCTTCGAAAGGCTCCAAAGAAGGAGAGTGAGGAGATGGGAACAGTACCGGACATGAAAGTACGTTAGGGATGAGCTATAGATGATGGCAAGGGGTAGATGTCAGCGGTCGGTACAGGTGAGTATCTCGACCTGACCAGAAACACCCACCTTATAATTGGATAGTAAAGTCAGGGTCATTCCACTGTACGCGGAATTCAGCTATATCCGCCAGGGGATTGTCTTGAATTATCCCTAATATACCCGCTAATGAAGCCTGCAATTGGGCAATATTTTTTTCCTCAATGGCTGAGTGAAGCAGGTCGTAGAATTGGTTCAAGGCCTCCCTGCGCTCGTCGAAACGGTGCTCGAAGTAGGCTAAGAAACAGTCCTTTTGGTTATTGAGGGCGGTCACCAAGACATTACGGTGCGCCCTTATGTAGTCTCTTCGGGTAGTCTCGGAATCATGATGCTTAAGGTAATCGACTGCAGAGTCTATAACTCCTTCTGCCAAGAGGCTAGCGGCCACGGTGCCCAGTCTGCTAGTCATTAGTTCCTTCTCCAGAGTCAGGCTCTACAAGATCCGGAAAGACATCGAGGTCCATCAACTGTGCCAAGCCCTTGGCAGCTAGAGCGAGTCGATAAATGTCCTCGATTTCATTTGATGAGGCCGTGCTCAAAATAGTCTTTACGGCCATTTCCTCTTCCTTTAAGGCCTGTGACATTTCTTCAGTTCGATTGAGTACAACGAATAACTCCGCACGGTGATTATCCATTTCAGCAACGGAGAGTTCCATCTTCTCAATTTCGTCGGAGATTTGCTTACCTTGCTTAACGGACTTCACACTGATGACTGCCGCAGGAAGTACCGCTAACGGCGCCAAAGCTATGCTGGCCAAAGAAGCGATTCCACCTGCCATACCTGCGCCTCCTGCAGCCAAAGATCCACCGCCGAGCCATGCCAATGTCGCATTTCGAGCTGCTATACCTACCAATCCGCTAATGGCTGTACC
>JAPPJA010000159.1 GCA_028874675.1 Chloroflexota bacterium | reverse complement strand
TGGAGGCGGGCAACGCCCTGGAGCCGGTGGTGCTGCGGGCCATGCAGCGGGCCGGCTGGGACATCACCCCCACGGACCGGGACAATCCCCACATGGTCTCCCTGCGCCTCGGCCCGACGCTGCTGGTCAGCGGCCACGTGGACGCCGCCGGCGTCGCGCCCATCTTCGGGAACGAGCCCAGCATCGTCGAGGTCAAGACCCGGGGGCCGGAAGCCTACAAGAAGTGGCGGACGCTGGGCGCCGAGCGCAGCCACCCGGAATCGGTGTGGCAGGCGGCCTTCTACACCTACGGGAGCTTCGACGAGGCCCGGGACGTGGTGATCGCCACCCTGAACACCGGCGAACGGACCTGGGACTACGAGGTGATACCGGCGCATCGGGTGGAGCGGGCCTTTGAGCAAGCCTGCGCCCGGCTGGGCGAACTGGCGGCCCACTACCTGATCAACGGGCCGGACCCGGAAGTCCTGCCGGAGCGGGACTTCACTGCCGACGACTGGCAGTGCAAACGGTGTCCCTTCCTGAATGCCTGCCTGCCGGGGTCGGCGACGGTGGAACCGGACCCGGCTGACGAACCTGCCGAGCCGGTTAGCGACGAGGAGGCGCGGGCGTCGCTGGCCGAGTACGAAAACGCCCAGGAGATGCTGAAGGCCATCGAAGAGGACAAGCAGTGGGCGCTGGGGATACTGCGGACCTGGCTCAAGCAGCAGGGCAAGGACAAGGCGAAGCTGGAGGGCCGGGAGAAGACCCGCACCGTGGGAATGGTGAAGAACACCCGCTACAACGTCAACCACAAGCGGCTGAACGCCCTGCTGGACCCGGAGGCGCGGGCCGAGGTCGTCACCGAGAACGTCTCCCACTACCTGCGCGTCAGCTAGGCACTCCCTCGCGGATACCGCGACGCTCCGGCCTGCGGAGCGCGACACGGGGCCGCCCTCTTCTAAAGGACGGGACGGCCCTGCCACGGCAACCTCAATTCACAACTCATTGGAGGAACGATCATGGCGAAGACCATCAACAAGGTGGAACTGTTGGGACGGGTCGGCAACGACCCGGAGATGCGCTACACGGCGTCGGGCATCGCCGTCACCCAGGTGCGCCTGGCCACGGACCGGGGCCGGAAGAACGGCGAGTCCGAAACCGATTGGCACACCATCGTGATGTGGGACAAGCTGGGCGAGGCCGTCGCCGAGTACGTCCAGAAGGGCCAGCGCCTCTACGTGGCGGGCCGGCTGGTGCAGAGCTCGTGGGATGGGGATGACGGCCAGCGGCGCTACCGCACCGAGGTTCACGCCCAGGACGTGGTGTTCCTGGACTCTTCCCGCAACTCCAATGGCAACGGCTCCGGCAACGGCTCCGGCGAGTACGCCAGCGCCGATGCCGGTCAGCCTGTTGACGACGACCTTCCCTTCTAATGGGTCAACCACATAGCGACGCCCGCTTACGGCGGACGCAACACGGGGCCGCTCCCTGCCGATAGGGGGCGGCCCCGCTTTCGTTTCCCAATCTCACCCTAAAGGAAGTGAGCCATGCCCCGCAAGAAGCAGACCAAGACCGACGACACCCCTGCCGTGACCCTGGAGGGCCACGCCGTGCTGGAAGCCCTGCGCTCCAACCTCTCCCTGCTGGGCGAGCTGGCGGCCCGCTACCAGGTGGACCTGCAGCCCGTTCGCCCCGCCGAGCGCCCGGCCATCAACTGCCCCCAGGACGTTTACAACCTGCTGGGGCCGGAGATGTCGGCCCTGGCCCAGGAGCAACTGAGGGTGCTGCTGCTGAACACCCGCAATGAGGTGATGGGCCAGCGGGTGGTTTACCAGGGCAACGTCAACTCGTCCATCGTCCGGCCCGCCGAGGTGCTCCGCGCCGCCGTAATCGACTCGGCCCCCAGCATCATTATTTCCCACAACCATCCGAGCGGCGACCCGACGCCCAGCCCGGAGGACGTGAAGATCACCCGCGAACTGGTGGAGGGCGGCAGGCTGCTGGGCATCGACCTGATGGACCACATCGTCATCGCCGGCGACCGGTACGTCAGCCTCAAGGAAAGGAAGCTGATGGACGCCTAGCCCGCTCCTCATGGCCGGAGCGCCGAGACCGGCGAACCCACGCCTGTCCTCACGCGGGGACTCCCTCCCCGCGCCGCAACCTCAACCCACGACAAAGGAGACAACCCATGCTGGCAACCCAAGCCACCATCAACCCCGACGACCTCTTCACCGTCACCGCCGGGGGCTACTCGGCCACCGCCGACGCCTTCGCCCGCGACCCGGACACCGAGGGCCTCTGGTTCCTCTCCATGGTGGGACCCCAGACGGCGCTCAAGGCGATCTGGGCCTCCCTGCTCAAGCAGCCCCCGGACCCGGCCTTCCTCATCCAGGGCACCGAGGGCATGGCCTTCTCCGGCGGCTACCGCCGCTGCGTCGTACCGCCGCCCACCGTCGGCACCTGGACCACCCGCATCGCCCGCCTGCCCTCCTCCGGCGGCTGGCACGCGCTGGTCTACACCAGGATGGCCGAGTTCGCCTTCGAGCGGGACTCCTTCCTGCTGCTGGCGCCCAGCGAGGAGGAGGCCCCGGCCCTCTACCATCGCTTCCTGGACAAGCGCAGCCCCCTGCCCCTGCACCACTCCTGGGCCAACTGGCTCTGGCGCAGGGGACTGCGGGACGAAAGCATCAAGCCCCTGCAATCGGTGGGCGTTGTCGCCTACTGGTGCGCTCCCGACGCCGAGAAGCTGCGCGATGACCTGTCCGACGCCGTGGCGATGGGCCTGCTTGCGCTGCCAGGCGACGCAGCCTGCGGATAGCGGGCGCAACCGACCAACCCTAAATACAGAAGAAAAGGAGACCTGCAAATATGGACAGGACGCTCAATCCCGTGAAGCGGGGCAACAAGCGCCGCCGGGCGCGCAACTGGAAAGCCTGGCAGCTCTACTCCCCGGACGGCGAAACCTGCCGGTTCTGCCCCCACGGGGCCGCCGACCACCTGACCAGTTCCCGTCAGCCCCATTTCTACCGGCCCGCCACCGAAGCGGAGCGCCGCGACCCCTTCGAGAAGCTCTACCGCCACGATCTCCCCAGCGGCGACTCGGTGCTGGTGAAGCGCATCGTCGTCGCCAACCGCGCCGAACTGCTCACCGCCTTCTGCGTCGAGTGCGCCAAGACCAAGGACACCAGCCAGGTGTTGTGCTATGTGCGGACGCTGGCCAAGGGCGAAGTGGTGGGCCTGAAGACCTGCGATCAATAGACCGGATAGACCCCAGGCACAACGACAACTACAAGGAGAAGAACCATGAGACTGGCTGCTCAGGCAAAAGGCGGCTACTACCCCACTCCGCTGCGGGTGGTGGACCTGCTCGCCGAACTGATTGACAGCCCTGCGGCCTACGGCCGGCCGGGGCAGACGCTGCGCGTCCTGGACCCCTGCTGCGGGGGCGGCGACGCCCTGGCGCAACTGGCCGACGGCCTGCGCCGGACCAACTCGTTGCCCGTGGAGACCTACGGCGTGGAACTGCACCGGGACCGGGCCGAGGAGGCCCAGGATATTCTCGAC
>JAPPJA010000425.1 GCA_028874675.1 Chloroflexota bacterium | reverse complement strand
ACCTGGGGGAGAGGGGTATCAGCGATATCAAGGAGTTGATCGGGGCGATGGAAGCCTGACGCCAGTCGAACGGAATGAAGAAAGGGGAGGGCGAATCGGCCCTCCCCTTCCTGGTTCAGGGGTGAGTGTCCCGGGCGCTGCCGGCGGGGTTAGCCCGCGACTGCGGCCACTTCGGACCTGGTGAGGGACAGGGCATCGTTGCCAGCATCGACCATCAGGTGGTCGCCAGTCCGGAACTCGCCGGACAGTATCCCCCTGGACAGCGGGTTTTCCAGGTGGCGCTGTATGGCCCTCCTCAGGGGTCTGGCGCCGTAAACCGGGTCGAAGCCCTCCTCGGCCAGCCAGTTTGCCGCCGATGGGGTCAACTCGAAGGTGATGTCCAGGTCCTCCAGCCGCTGGGCCACGTCGTTGACCATCAGCCCGACTACCTGAACTATCTGGTCCAGGGTCAGCGGGTGGAAGACGATGGTCTCGTCAATGCGGTTTAGAAATTCCGGCCGGAAGGCCTGCTTCAACGCTTCGCTCACCGATTTTTCCAGCGCTTCCCGCTCGCTGCCGGCTGACGGGTGCGCTGGGTTGAATCCCACAACCGGGCGGTTCAGGTGGCCCGTTCCCAGGTTGCTGGTCATGATGATGACCGTGTTTCTGAAGTCCACGGTCCGGCCCTGGCCGTCCGTAAGCCGGCCATCCTCCAGAATCTGCAGCAGGATGTTGAAGACATCGGGGTGGGCCTTTTCGATTTCGTCGAAGAGGACAACCCGATAGGGGCGGCGGCGGATGGCCTCGGTCAGCTGGCCTCCCTCATCGTACCCCACGTAGCCCGGGGGAGCGCCCACCAGGCGGGATACGGTGTGCTTTTCCATGTACTCGGACATGTCCAGCCGCACCATGTTGTCCTCGTCGTCGAAGAGGAACTCGGCCAGTGCCCTGGAGAGTTCCGTCTTTCCCACGCCGGTGGGGCCGAGGAAGATGAAGCTGCCGATGGGACGGCGAGGGTTGCTCAGGCCGGAGCGAGCCCGGCGAATTGCCTCGGAGACCGCGCGTACCGCTTCCTCCTGGCCGATCAGTCGCTGGTGCAGGGTTTCCTCCATGTTGATCAGGCGGTCAGCCTCGCTCTCCAGCAGGCGACCGGACGGGATGCCGGTCCAGCTGGAGACCAGGTCGGCGATGTCCCTTTCGTCCACAATCATGTCAACCTTGCGCTCTTGCCTGAGGTTGTCCTGCTTCTCGCGGAGTTGTTCCTCCAGGCGCATTCGTTCCGTTCGCAGCTGGGCTGCCTGTTCGTATTTGTTGCGCTGGGCGGCGGCATCCTCCTGGTCGGACAAGCGGCGGACCTGTTCCTCCAGCTCATGGCAGTCGGGAGGAAAGCCTTCGGCGTCGATGCGGACCTTGCTGGCGGCCTCGTCAATGAAGTCGATGGCCTTGTCGGGCAACTGCCGACCAGTGATGTACCGGTCGCTGAGGCGGGCAGCGGCGACGAGGGCATCGTCTTCAATCTTAACCTTGTGATGGGCCTCGTAACGCGGCCGCAGGGCCCTGAGAATCTCCACGGTTTCTTCTACGCTGGGTTCGTCCAGGTAAACCGGCTGGAAGCGGCGTTCCAGGGCGGCGTCTTTCTCGATGTGCTTGCGGTACTCGTCGAGGGTGGTGGCCCCGATGCACTGAAGCTCTCCCCGTGACAGGGCGGGCTTCAGGAGGTTGCTGGCATCCAGCCCGCCCTCGGCTGCGCCGGCGCCCACCATGGTGTGGATTTCGTCCAGGAACAGGATGAACTCGCCCTGCCCCTGCTTTACCTCGTCCATGACCGCCTTGAGCCGTTCCTCAAATTCGCCCCGGAACTTGGAGCCGGCAACCATGGCGCCCATGTCGAGAGCCAGCACCCGCTTGCCCTTCAGTGAATCGGGCACGTCGCCGCTGGCAATACGCAGGGCCAGTCCTTCAACGATGGCGGTCTTGCCGACGCCGGCCTCGCCGATTATTACGGGATTGTTCTTCTTGCGGCGGGTAAGGGTCTGGGCCACCCGCCGGATTTCGGCTTCGCGGCCGATCACCGGGTCCAGCTGGCCCTTGGTGGCCAGCTGGGTCAGATCAATGCTGTACTTTTCCAGGGAACGGTATCGGCTCTCGGCTCGCCGGTCATCCACCCGGTGAGCGCCGCGGACGGTGGTTAGGGCCTGATAGACCTGTTCCTGGTCGATTTTGAACTCCTGCACCAGCCGCGCGGAATCCCCCTGGGGCTCCCTTATGGCCGCGATGAAGAGATGTTCGACACTGATGAAGTCGTCCTTAAGCCTGCGGGACTCCTCCTGGGCCGTATCCAGCAGGCGCTGGATGCGGGGCGTGGTGTAGATCTGCCCGGCCTGATTGGCCAGCTTGGGCGAGGCTTCCAGAAGCTGTTCCAGGCGGGCCCGGAAGGCCGGAACGGAAATGCCCAGGTGTTCCAGGATGCGGGCCGGAATGCCCTCTTCCTGGTTCAGCATGGCCAGCAGCACGTGCTCCACGTCCCACTGGCTGTGGCGGTAGTTCCGGACCAGCTCCTGGGAGTCCTGGATAACCAGTTGAGCCTGCTCGGTAAAGTCGTCTGAACGCAATGTCATAGTCTCACCTCCGGGATCCATCCCAGTGATAGCCGGGCGCCTGCCCGCCGCTCATGGGGATGGCGATAACTAATACATGAAAATGTCGCTTATTCGAGATTATTGACTCTCTTATCTGAACTGCTGCCTTGCAGCAGGGGAAGGGGCATCAGTGCTTGGCCGGAGCGAGTCGATGGTGCCGTTGAGGCTCCTGATTTCCTGTTCGAGTTCCTCAATGCGGGCCATAAGCTTCAGGGCCACCTCGGCTCCGGCCAAGTTCATACCCAGGTCTTCGGTAAGAGTCTTTATGCGGCGGAGGCGCTCGATGTCCGCCTCGGAGTAGAGCCGCTGCCGGCCGTTGGAGCGAGAGGGCCAGATGAGGCCGACCCGCTCGTAATACCGCAGGGTCTGGGCGTGAAGCCCGACCATCCGTGCGGCAATGCTGATAACAAAGCAGGGTTCCTCGGAGTTATTTCTCTGAAACGTCATGATTGCACCTTCGCGCTGCCCCGCAGGTCTTTCAGCTTGCGGAACAGTTCCAGCACCTCGGGGGTCGGGTCGCTGGGCAGCACCGCCTTGACCGTGGCGTAGAGGCTGCCCCTGCTGCCGGACTGGTTCAGTTGCGGCATTCCCTGGCCGGAGAGCCGGAACCGGCGGCCATTCTGGGTGCCCGGCGGAACGGTCAATGCCACCTTGCCCGTCAGGGTGGGGACGGTAACTTCCGCGCCCAGGACCAGGTCCTCGACGGGGACCTCTACCTCCGAATAGAGATCGGGGCCCTTTCGTTCAAAGCGGGGGTGGTCGATGACCGTGACGGCGAGATAGAACTCGCCGTCGCCGCCACCGGCCGGTATGTGGACCCGGGAACCCGTATCCACGCCAGGCGGGACCTTCACCTCCAGCCGGCGGCCATCGGGCAGATTTACCATTCGGGTGGCGCCCTCGGCGGCTTCCGAAAGGGTGATATCGACCTGGTAC
>JAPPJA010000332.1:2888-3554 GCA_028874675.1 Chloroflexota bacterium | reverse complement strand
GGTTTATCCCCGACCCATCAATACAATCTGGTTGAACTGTTAGGGGCTGTCGTCAGACTAAAGCTTGAAATTTCCCAGCGCCCCATTTCTCCCAGCGTACCAATTCGTCGTTCCCGCGAAGGCGGGAACCTCGCCGGCTTTAGTCAAGATTCCTCCCGTTTGAATCATGACGAGCCGATTTGACGACACCCGCCAGGGAATACTGCCCTGAAAGGGGCAGAAACAAAATCCGCCGGGCCCCCGATTCAGCGCGGGTCGCCAGGGGCACACTTTCATGCCAGCCAGGAACAATGCGGCCAGTCTGGCAATCCGAAGCGGGCTGTACCTGGCCACACTGCTGACAATCGCGATGGCGGCTGCGGGACGTCAATCCCCACGCAGGACCCGCCGGTAAGCTCCGGACTCCCTGAATCAGTCCCCACCAGCGCCCCGGCTCCACCTCGCGAGGTAAACTCCGCGCCGGAAGAGGGTCCCCTACAACGCCCCGGGCCCCACCGCAGTAGAGGGCGAGGTACCCCTGCCAACAGGCAGAGTGCCTCCCACGGCGACGGTAGCGCCAACCGTGACGCCCCCTCCCCCCCCGCCGACAGCGGCCGACGCGCGCGAGGGGGCGCAACATCGGACACTTCGGGGGCGCGCAGCTGGTGGCCAGCGCCCAGCCACCGC
>JAPPJA010000332.1:0-2878 GCA_028874675.1 Chloroflexota bacterium | reverse complement strand
CACGGCGACGGTAGCGCCAACCGTGACGCCCCCTCCCCCCGACACAAGCGCTCCTGAACCGGTAGAGGCTGAGCAATTAGAGTCGCTTCCGGCGCCGGAAACTGAGACCGACCAGGCTGGAACCGAAACACCATCCCCCCAGGGAACGCCAGTCCCGTCCACAGAGGTTGTCCCGGAGCCGGGCAGCGCTCCAGGAGCAACCCCGTCCGGAGAGGAAGGCTAAAATAGTGTGACGACAACAGGAGACGTCCCCGCGGACCAGACCCGTCCTGCCGAACCGGAACCAACTTCGACGGAGTCAAGGCCTGAACCAACAAACGCGCCGGGTCCCACTCGACTCCCGAGGGCCACACCGACGGCGTAGCCAACCGCTGCACCCAGGCTTGGCTCCAGGAAAACCCGATTTCGCTGGGCGAATATGGGGAAGTCCGGGATTTCAGGACCCCATGGCAACTGGGCGTGGGGGAGATTTGCCCGGACGCGCGGGACATAATCCAGAAGGAGAGCGAGTTCAACAAGCCGCCCATCGAAGACACGCAGTACTATATGCTCATACTGAGAGTCAGAAACACCGGTGAGCAGAGGGCCTTTTTCCTGGACGATGTCAGGGCAACCGGAGAAGCCGTCAGATGGGGATACACCACCAGCCAGGACAACTGCGGCGTGTACCCTGGGTCCAACTCGCGGGAACTCTTCCCTGGGGGCGAATTTGAACTGAACGTTTGCTGGCACGTCGCCAAGGCAGACCTGCCCACACTGAAGATGTACTGGGACGAATCTCCTACGGAGTACACCGTCTGGTTCGCGTTGAAGTGAGGAAGTCTCTGTTCGACAGGGACCAGCGCTGGGCCTGAGTCACGCTCGCTGGGGTTCTGGCAAGGCCATCGCGCTGCAATCGAAGGTCATGCTGAGCCCTTCGGCAGGCTCAGGCTATACCGCGACGAAGCATCAAAAATTTATCCCTGGACCCGGCTTTCTTACCCGCGACCGGGCCGGGGATAGGGACCTCAGGCCCTTCGGCAGGCTGGGTTGCATGACTCTGCCCCGCCGAATTCGTGCCTCCTATAGCCTGAATCCATGACGGGATGGCCCCGACTCCGGGTTTGAGCTTTTCCCGTTGTCCCACATAATAGAATGCAGCTTCAGGAAAGGCAGGCTCCATGGATTTTGCTTTTTCTGCCATCAAGACCGACAAATTCAGGGACCCGCTCGGGTTTGCCGGTCGCCCGGCATGGTGGCCTGCTGCGAACTGTCTCAGGCGCATCCATGTCTCTTGCTCCGTTGTGGGCGCCGGGAGCAACGGCATAGACCCGGGTGAGACAACGTTGCCGGCAGCACGGAGCGCGGGGTTGGCAGCCGGACCCCGGGGCTAATCTGACGGAGGCCGATGCTCCAGTCGGTATGGGGAACCCGGGTACCGCTCAGGAAATAAGCGGCACCGCCGGGGATCTCGGTTCGGACTACCCTGTCGGGCGGCGGCAACGAGGTTATAGTGAAGTCGTAAGCGCAGGGACGGGCCCGACTGCCGCCGGCTTTCACGTCAGCAAAGTGTTACAGTCGTCCAATACCGGCGGGTGCAACCCGGCGCCGCCACGTCGAATGAGGGTCCTGAGCTGGCCCTGAACCAGCCCGCGTCCCCGGGTTGTGCCCTGGCTGCCGGTGCATTGGCAGGCGGGAATGCGATTCCCCTGAAGGGAGACTATGAGCTCATCGAGTCAAAGAACACATCGAATCGGTCAGATAATGAAGGCCTCCCTCTCCCGCGAAGTCCGCGCCGGGCAGCGACTGACCGGCAGCGCGGTACGGGTGGCGGCCCTCCTGGCGACCAGGGGTGTGCCAACCGTGGGCCGTGGCGCTGGCCACTTCGCCAGGGAGGCGGTGGAAGGCGCCGTAAACGCAGTCGGGGAAATCAGCGGAGAAACGACTTCATTTGTCCGGGATACAGTCATAGGCGTAATTGAGGGGACCGAGCAGATTGTGTCGGTCACGGCTCCCGCCATAAAGGAAGTGGTCTCCGGCGCCATTAGCGGTGGCAGGGAGGTGAGCGAGAATGTGGTTGAGGTGGGACAGAGCGCGGTAGGGGTTGCAACCGGCATTGCCGCCGCGGGTGGAGACATGTCCGGGGCGATTCGCGATTCGGCTGACCAGTTGGTAACCCAGGCAGGGCGGCACGAACGCTCCGGGGAAGAGATTGCCGCCATGGCCGGGGAGGTCGTGCATGTGGTGGCGGAGGAGGCGCACAGGACTGCGGATACCTCCTCTGAGGTGGACGCGCTGGTTTCCCTTGCGGCAATTTCGGCTCTGGAATCCGCCTACCGGGTCAGCCCGTTTCACGCGGCCACAGTTCGCGAGGAGCTGGCGAGGAGCGTTGCCGCCGCCCGGCCCTCCCTGGCCCCCGAAGTGCGCCAGCAGCTGTCCCAGGTGGGAGAAAAACTGGCGGTGGAGCTGCCCAGGACGCGAGGGACCTGGAGGGGAAAGGCCCTCTTCGTGGCCGTAAGGACACTGTGGGGCGCGGGCGTGACCGATCTGGCTGCTTCGCTGGCCTATTTCACGGTCCTTTCTTTCTTCCCATTGGTGGCGATGATAATTCTGGCTTTTGCCGCCGTAGCAGACACGGGGACAGCACGGCAGGCGCTCAACGGTCTGCTCGTTTACTACTTCCCGGCTTCTGCCGGTTTATTCCAGGAATCCGTAGAGCTCCTGATCAACAATTCCGCTGCCCTGGGCCTGATAGCCCTGGCGGGAGTCCTGATTGCGGCCAACGGCCTTTTCCTGGCCGCCAACCGATCCGTCAACCGGGTGTTCGGGGTGAATTCCCCCAGGTCTTTCCGAGGCAACCTGGCTGATGCCTTCATATCGGCGGCCCTGGGTATAGTCC
>JAPPJA010000480.1 GCA_028874675.1 Chloroflexota bacterium | reverse complement strand
CGAAGCCGAGGCAACTAAAATCTATCCCTGGAACCATCTAAACTAGCCGCAGCCGGGCTGAGGATGAGGACTTAAGGCGTTTCGGCAAGCACGGGGCGACATGACTTTTGCCTACCGAATTAATGCTCTCTGTAGCCCGAATCTTTAACGGAATTGCCCTAAATTATTTTCCTGCCCGCGGAAGATCAAAGGTCTGAATGAACCGTCTCCCAGCAATATCCCTAAATTTGCAGCCTGTCAATCCCCTGACAATTTCCCTAGCCCGCCGGCAAAACCTCGCTACCGGCCACCTGCAAGTCTGAGAAATTTTTGAGGACGTAGCCATGACCACTTCCACCCTGAACATCAACGCCGCCCGCCTCAACCGCACCCTGGCCGAACTGGGCCGCATCGGCGAAACTCCCCAGGGCATGATGCGCCTCGCCTACTCCCCCTTCGACATCCAGGGCCGCGAGTACGTCACCGGCCTCATGCGCCAGGCGGGCCTGGAGGTCCGCATCGACCCCGCCGGCAACGTTATCGCCCGCAAGCCCGGCTCCGACCCGTCACTTCCCGCCATCGCCCTCGGTTCCCACACTGACACGGTCCCCAACGGCGGCAAGTACGACGGCGCCCTCGGCGTCCTTGGAGCCGTCGAGGTGGCCCGGGCCCTCGCCGAAAACGCCCACACCCTGCGCCATCCCCTGGAGCTCATCATCTTCACCAACGAAGAGGGCACCCGATTCCATCGCTGGCTCCTCGGCAGCCGCGCCATGGCCGGCCTTTTGGAAGCTGAGGACTACGATGCGGTGGACGACGAGGGGGTCGGCATCGAGCAGCGTCTCGCCGACATCGGCGGCGACCTCTCCCGCATCGACCAGGCCCGCCGCTATCCAGGGGAGCTGGCCGCCTACTTCGAACTCCACATTGAGCAGGGCCCCACCCTTCACCAGTCCGGCACTTCCCTCGGCGCCGTCACGGGCATCACCGGCCGCTTCGTCTTCAAGGTCCAGGTCACCGGTATGGCCAACCACGCCGGCACCACTCCCATGCCCAACCGCCACGACGCCCTGGCCGCCGCTTCCCATCTGGTCCTGGCCACCCAGCGCCTGGCCACCGTGGACGAAATCTGCCGCGTTGCCACCGTCGGCAACCTGCAGGTAACTCCCAACGCCGTCAATGTGGTCCCCGGCGAAGTGGCCCTCGGCGTGGAGTTCCGCGACGTTGACACCAACTCCCTGTCCGCCGCCGAAACCACCCTACGCCGCAGCGCCGCCGAAATCGCCGACGCCAACTGCGTCGAAATTTCCATCAGCCAAGTAGAGGCTGCCCGCGCCGTCCCTATGCCAGCCCGCATGCAGAACATCGTAGCCGAGGCTGCCGACCAGGCGGGTCTCCAGTTCCAGTCCCTGCCCAGCGGCGCCGGCCACGACGCCCAGTCCATCGCCGCCATCACCGAGGCCGGCATGGTCTTCGTCCCCAGCGTCGATGGCATCAGCCACTCCCCCAACGAGTTTACCCTGCCTGAAGACTGCGCCAACGGCGCCCAGGCCCTCCTGAACATGCTCCTGTTGGCCGACTCCCGAATGTAATAACTATCCACGAATGGGCACGAATAGTCACTAATGAGATAGTTTTTCCATTCGTGTATATTTGTGCCCATTCGTGGATTAACTTCCTGGAGGCCGACCAAATGGACATCTCCGCCACCTACATTTTCGACGCCCCCGCCGAAAAAGTCTGGAACACCCTCATGGACCCCCAGGCCCTGGCTGCGTGCGTCCCCGGCTGCCAGAGCCTTCAGCCCACGGGCGACAACGAATACCAGGCCGTCGTCAACGTCGGCATGGGCCCCATCCGGGGCAACTTCACCGCCCGGGTCGCCATCTCAGAAGCCATCCCCTACACCTCCTACCATCTCTCTCTCAGCGGCAACAGCAGCATCGGCTTCGGCAGCGGCGAGTCCCAGGTCACGCTCAACGAGCAGGACGGCAAAACCGCCGTTACGGTGGAAAGCCAGGCCCAGGCCGGCGGCTCCATCGCCCGCGTGGGCCAGCGCATGATGGAAAGCGCCGCCCGCACCCTCCTCGACCGCTTCTTCACCTGCTTGCAGGAAAAGGTGAACCAGACCTGAACTACCCCGGCGCCGAGCGCGCCGGCGCCGGCCTTCATCCATCGCCTGAACGGGGTAAAATCCCCCCATACAGTAACCGCCGGGTCCCAGGGCATTCCCTGCGCCAAGCCCATCGCCAAACACAAGGAGCCGTCATCATGCCCCAACCCCATGAACTTACCGTCACCCAGGCCGCTACCCTCATCCGCAGCCGGGAACTCTCGGCTGTGGACTTGGCCCGGTCCCTCCTCGACCGCATCCACTCCCTCGAGCCATCCCTCAGGGCGTGGGTCTATCTCGACCGGGACACCGTGCTCTCCGACGCCGAAGCCAGGGACCGCGAGCTTGCCTCCGGCGCCCAGCCTGGTCCCCTCCACGGCATCCCAGTCGGTGTTAAGGACATCTACTACACGGCCGGCATTCCCACCACCGCCTGTTCCCGCGTGTACGCCGACTTTGTCCCAGACCACGATGCCGCTCCCGTAACCCTGCTCCGGCAGGCCGGCGCCATCATCCTGGGCAAGACCGTCACCACCGAGTTTGCCTGCATGGACCCCTCGCCCACCGTCAATCCCTGGAATGCCGCCCACACCCCGGGCGGTTCCAGCAGCGGTTCCGCCGTGGCCGTCGCCTCAGGCATGTGCCCGGCCGCCCTGGGCTCCCAGACCGTGGGTTCCGTCCTCCGTCCCGCCTCCTACAACGGTGTCGTCGGCTTCAAGCCCTCCTACGGCCGGGTCAGCCGGTACGGCGTAATCCCAGTTAGCTGGTCCCTGGACACCATGGGCTGGATGACCCGGACGGTGGAAGACTCCGCTCTCCTGCTCCAGGCCATGGCCGGTCCCGACCCCAACGATTGGGTTGCCTCCGATCGCGACGTCCCCGACTACCTTGCCGCCCTAGACACCGGCTCTACCCCCAGGGTCGGCGTAATCCGCCAGTTCTTCTACGACCACGCCGACGAGGAGACCCGTCGCCACACCGATGCCATGGTCGAACGCCTGGCCGAGGCCGGGGCCGACGTGGAGGAAATACCCCTGCCTCCCAGTATGGACTCCGCCATCGAGGACCAGCAGGTCGTCATGGCCGTGGAGGGCTCCACCTTCCACGAACCCATGTACCGCCGCCAGGCCATGGACTACCAGCCCGGCATCCGGGGTATGATCCAGCGAGGCCTCGACACCGACGCCGTTACCTATTCCCGCGCCATGGAACGCCGCCAGCAGTTCATCACCGACATGCGTCGGCTGGCCCAGCGTGTCGACATCCTGCTGACCCCATCAACTCCTACTCCATCCCTCCCCGACCTGACCAGCACCGGCAATACCATGTTCCAGGGACCGTGGACCTCCTGCGGGCTGCCGGCCATTACCCTTCCCTCCGGCCTCGCCGCCTCCGGCCTGCCCCTGGGCCTCCAGCTGGTGGGCCAATACATGGGCGAGGCCCAGCTGCTGTCCGCCGCCCGTTGGTGCGAACAGACACTCAACG
>JAPPJA010000493.1 GCA_028874675.1 Chloroflexota bacterium | reverse complement strand
CTTACCTATCCTCCAACTTTCTCTATCTGTTCCCAAAATTCGGGATGACTCATGTACGATGTCGGGGGGTAGAGGCAGGCTATTCCCCTCTATTATGAACAGTTGCCGGGAAGGCTCCGGCGAGCCCTTGCAGCGGGCCGCGCCGCCCGTTTGGGGGCTCCAACGAAACTCCCCGGCCGGGTGCCCTGAGGTCCGGGGGGGTTGACTGTTCTCCAGCCTAGCCCTTGTCCAGAACGGACTGCAGGGAAGCCTCCAGTTCGGTCAGCGTTACGTAGCCCTCAAACCGCTGCTCCACAAAGCCCTCGTCGTTCATGATGAAGACCCAGGACTCGTTGAGCCAGTGGGGAAGAGCGGTAAATCCCCAGTCCTCCACCGCCGGAACAACGGTCGCCCGGGACAGGTCGCCCTGGATTTCCTGGGGCTCGTCGTAAATCTCGACGTGGACAAAGTCGGCCTGGCCCTGGAAGGCGGCCTTCAACTCCTTGACCGTATCGACCTGGGGCCCGCAGGTGGGGCTGGTGCAAAAGGTGGGGGAAGCGAACACCACCACCGCCGGTCGGTGACTCTCAATGGCTTCGGCAACGGTCAGCCGGTACAGGTCTTCGTCGGCGTTGTAGTCCGTGGTCAGGAATTCCACCCCCTCGACTTCGGCCAGGGTCTTGGTCTGGCTCAAGGGAGGGCGTTCGCCGATGGCCGGTACGGGCGACTCTGCCACAACGTCCAGGTCAATGGTGGTGGCGCCGGCCACTTCCCCATCGTCCACCGATACCTGGAGCTGCCAGGACCCCGGCCGGTCGAAGGTAATGGGGGCGCTGTAGGCTCCCCGGATACCGTAGGGCCAGTCGTGGTACGTGGCGTTTGCCTGCTTCACCGCCGTGTCGCCTTCACCCAGGTAGGTGGCGGTAACGGCTGCCTCGGGGGCCTTGATGATGGCCCGTTCGCCGGCCAGCAGGAAGGATACCCGCTGCTCGCCCGGGTTGAGCAGGGTGGTGGCCAGGATGGGAGTGATTGCCTCTTCGCTGACCATGGGGTTGCCCCGCGGGGCCGCCTCTGCCGGCGGGGGCCCGGATTCGGCGGCGGTAACGGCGGCGGTAACGGCGGCGGACGTCGGGGGCGCCGGGGTTGGGGTCTGGACCGGGGTCTGGACCGGGGTCTGGACCGGCGTCGGTTCGGGAGCGGCGCAGGCTATGGCCAGGAACAGGGCCGCGGCTCCCAGGGCCGGCCACGGCCTCCAGCGGCGCCCGCCAAGGTCAATGCTCCCGGACAGGCTCAACATTACGGACCCTCCGTGTAAATGCCGAAGGTAAAGGCAAACAGGCCAAAGTTGTCGGAATTGGAACTCATCAGCAGCGTCTGTCCCTGGGTGTAGGTGGGGCTGTCGATAATCGCGTAAAGGCGCGGCTGATCCACCATCAGGAAGCTCCGGCCCTCTTCATCAAAGTGAATGTCGGCCCCCGCGTTGTCCTCGGTCAGGTATTCGCCGTCCAGGGTAATGCGCACCTGGTAAGGCTCGCCGGAGTCGGAGGTAAGCACGGCGTTGACGCTCCTGGCGGAATACTCCAGGGCAATGTAGTCCTCGTAATTCCGGGTGGTGCGGCCGTGCTTGACGTGTTCCCGGCCCACCTGCCACGTGCCGTGAAAATACAGGTGGTGGCGTTCCAGTTCGAGAGGCGCTACCAGGTTCACCACCGTGTCCACGGCATCATAGTAGTCGTACTGGATAACGTAGGGCAGGAAGCCGCTGGTTATGGTGTTGTAGTTGCGCTGGTAGCCGGCGTAAAGCTCGGGAGTAACGTCGGCCGACGTGCTCTGGAGGAAGAGCGGGTCCAGCATCTGGTCTTCGGGCAGGACTACGTCGTCGGACAGGTCGGCGCCCGATTCCTCCAGCAGCTTGCGGATTTCCTCCTCGGTTTCGGCGTACTGTCCCTCGCCGAAGTGGGTGTAACGAATAACCCCGTCCTGGTCAATAAGGTACTTGGCCGGCCAGTAGCGGTTTTCGTAGGCCAGCCAGGTAGCAAAATCATTGTCCTGGGCCACGGGCCACTCGATGCCGTTTTCCTCGGTAGCCTGCAGGACGTTGGCGTAGTCCTTTTCGAACTCGAACTCGGGAGTGTGCACCCCCAGAATGACCAGCCCGTCGTCGGCATAGCGGGAGTGCCACAGCTTCAGGAAGGGGAAGGTCCGGATACAGTTGACGCAGGTGTAGGTCCAGAAGTCCACCAGGACGACCTTGCCCCGTAGCTGTTCCAGGGTCAGGGGGTCGCTGTTAATCCAGGCGTTGATGCCCACCGGTTCGGCGGCCAGGGGTCCCTCGGCCCGTTCCCTCTGGACCTCGGAGGTGGGTTCCGGCTCCGGTTCCACCACCGCGTCTGCCACGGGATTGGCCTCCACGATGGCGGCCAGGTCGCCGACGGAAACGGTGGGCGACGGAGCCGGCTCGGGCTTGACCTCGGCTGCTGCCGTAGGTTCCGGCTCGGCCTCAGCTGCCGGTTCCGGTACTGCTTTGGCCGGGCTTGCTTCCTCCATTAATTCGGTGGCGCCGGGCTTGATTTCGTTTGGTTCAACGGGGGTTGCCGCGACAGCCTCGGCGACGGCCTGGACGCTGGCGGCCGTGGGCGAGGGAGCCGTTGCCGCCGGCGCGGGGGCTTCCGGCGCGGCGCTGGAACCGCAGGCCAGGGCCGGGATCAGCATAAGCGACAGCAAAGCGGCGGCAACGCTACGGCCATTGCGCCAGGGCGCCCAGCGTATTCGGGTACGACAGGAGTGGTTCACTTCATACTCCTTGGCCTGCGAAAAGTTGGCGATGGCTGATCGAATTAATTATACGCAGGAGAAAACCTGGTGGATGTCGGCTTTCAGGCGTACACCCGTCGCCTCGAAATGATACCAAAGATGGTGAGGGCAGGCTGATTCTGGGCGCCGGAGGCAAGAGCCAAGAGTTGGTTTGATTTCCTTGCCCGCCCGCCCCTTCATACGGGCGAAAACCGATATCCGGAATTGTTAGCCCGGCTTGACCTGTATGCACCCCTGGTCTTGCTGGATTCCGACCCGTGCGGGTATGACGAGTTCCTGGCCTCCGTGAATCTCAACTCTGAACTCTTACTGGCGAAGGGACAGGGTGATCCAGCCAGATAGCATAACCGGCGACGCCAGGAGAAAAATGCATTTTTGGCCCCACCTGGTTTCATTTGACCTCATTTTGTATCTGGCAAATTCTTCCCGGCTGCCTGAAATTCCCTGAATTGTGATACCAGCTGGGGTCTCCTGAAAGTTTCCTGCCCGGAATGCTCATGGATGGCGCCTGGCTGGAACCTGGGCGCTGCGGCCGATTTATCTCATGGTAGGCGGGAGCAACACAGTGTGACAAGTAGGTGGCGACAGAAGTAACGGTTCAGAGTCGAGGGAATTGCCTGCCCATACCCCCGGCATAGCAGGGGCGCATGGCCATGGGCCCCTGCCCAACCCACGACTTGCACAGGTTCCAGGTTCCCGCCTGCGCGGGAACGACGGGTTTTCCAGCCTTGTACGCACCAAGTCTGAACAGTTATCCAGTGTGCAGGGCTATCGCATGAAAGATTCGTCCTGCAGCCGGCTAATATCCACCAGGCAAA
>JAPPJA010000509.1 GCA_028874675.1 Chloroflexota bacterium | reverse complement strand
CCGCAACCAAATCAGGCCGGAAACACCACCATGAAGTCGTCGTTGTAGTACTAGAAGCCATTTCAAGAATACCGAATAGGGTTTATGCTCCTGACAAAGAGGCATGTGTGGGGTGGAATGGTGGAGCAGGAATTGAGCGAAGCCCAGTGGAAACTAATCCACCCTTGGTTGCCAGCGACTAAGCGCAGGGGACGCTCCCGAGCCGACGGCCGGCGCACCAGCAACGGCGTCTTGTATGTGTTGCGCAAGGGCTGCCGCTGGCAGGACCTTCCGGAAGAGTCCGGCAGTTCCGTGACTTGCTGGCGACGACTGAACCAGTGGCAGGAACTAGGGGTCTGGGAAGATGGCTGGCGTACCCTGTGAATTTCCGACAACATTGACCCACTCTTTGGGAGCCAATCGGCGACCTTTGCTGCACTTCAAGCTTGGAGGTGCAGGGATGGCGTACCGGGCGGTTGCCAGAGGGGAAATACAGGAAATTATCCGGCGGTGGCAGTTGGGAGAGTGTCAGGGGCGGCAAAAAAAGTGACCGGTGGGGCAAGGGTATAGCCGATTTGTCGGGTGCTGAACAAAGGGATCGTCAGTCACAGTAACCTGCACCTGCTGCTTGACGACTGACGTCAGCCGTATCCACACTGGGCTTGGCATGATCCAAGGATACGGGGATCGACGGACCGAGGCGTTTGCCGCTGGGGAGTTCTTCCCAGACTTCCAGAGCTTTGAACAGCAGGTGGCGCGTCGGCTCTCAATACTGAACGCGGCCCGGTCTCTGGACACACTTGGAACGCTACGCGGCAACCGGTTGGAACTATTGAGATGGAACCGGTCCGGGCATTACTCCATAAGGATTATCAGACAACAGCGGATCTGCTTAAGTTGGTCAGAAGGTCAAGCAGGGCCATCCAGCGTTGAGATCGTGGACTATCACTGAAGGGGGCAATTGACGACCATGTTGAAACGGGTTGTTCACCCCGGGGAGATTCTGAAAGGAGAGCTGGAGGAGCGGGGCGTGTCCCCGGCCAGTTTCGCCAGGCAGATTGACGTGCCAGCCAATCGCATCAGCCAGATACTGGCCGGCAAGCGGTCGGTTACTGGATACACTGCTCTAAGGTTTGGCCATTGGTTCGGCATGGACCCCCAGTCTTGGTTGAACCTGCAGGCACAGTACGACCTGGCATTGGCGGAAGAGTCGGTTGGGGCAAGAATACGCGTCCTGCCAACTGAGGCTGGCACTGAGTAGGGTAGGCACGTTGGTCGGAGAGCGGGATAGCCACGCAGTCGGAGCCGGTCAACGTGGCGGCCTTCGAGCTGCGTCGCTGGACGGGAACCCACTGGTAAAAGTGGTCCAGGCACCAGTCCCGCTCGCTTTTCCAGTCACTTTTCAGCGGCTTACTCCTGCTTGTGTTCCCCACCGTCGGTGGGCGGCTACCGGCCAAGGGCCACGTCATACAGCATCTGCCCCCGGCCATAGGATCAGCCAGCGACAGGCTCTTGGCGGCCAGCGCCTGCAGGGCCGTCAGCTGGTCTCCGTCATTTGCCCCAGCACGATCTCGTAGGCCAGGTGGCGCACCATGGCCTGCCCTACCTGGGTCAGGAAGTCGCCCTGTCAGGCTGGCAACTGGCAGATCAGGTTCCCAGCCTGCAGCTGCAGGGTGTCGCGGATCCAGGCCTGCACCTCTTCACGGCCCTCGACCTTCTGGATGGTGGCCAGTGATCACGCCTGTCATTTTCCAGGGATATTGAGATACCCTGGAAGGCGCCAGCCATCGGGGGTCTGCCCCATATTCGCGAAGGAGGAGATGGACCATGGTTAATCCTCTGGTCATGCTCAAAGAACGCCTCCCCATGCAGTGGCTCCGGGAAAGGGACATCGACCTGCTGATTTGCAGTGAGCTTAACTCTCAGGGGCCATTAAGGGATGTATTCCTTGGTGGCTGGAATGCCCGCATCGCACACTTTTATGGAGCCTGGGTTTCATACCATGACGTTGACGGAGAAACAGATATAGTCGCTTCATTTTGGGCGGGCGACAATGCCTTGGTCCTGCTCATAGAAAACAAGATAGATGCCGAATTCCAGCCCGAACAACCTCAGCGGTACAGGGAGCGCGCGAATCGATGGAGAGACTCTCTGGGGCCGGGCGCCGAGGTGGAAACGGTTCTGTTAGCGCCGGAAGAGTATTTTGAAAACGAGGGCAGCGAACTATTTGACCTTCAGATCAGCTACGAAGCCGTCATTGCGGCGCTGGCCGAGTCGGACGATCCCAGGACCCAGTTCTTGGCTCAAACTCTGGAGAATGGCATTGAGTCCCACAGACGCGGTTACACCCCACAGCACAGTGAGGCAACAACCAGGGTATGGTCTGCCATTTGGAATTGGGCAGACGCCGATGCTCCGAACTTGCGCATGGACCGGCCCGTGAGCAAGCCGGTGGGTGCGGGGTTTATCCATTTCGTAAATGCCGAAGGCGTTTCCACGGCCCAAACCGGACGAAGAGCCAAGATAGTGTATAAGCCTGAATACGGGAACGTGGACCTCCAATTCTCAAATATGGAGGTCGCCAGGCTGCAGGAGGCGGCAAGGGACATACTGGCGCCTGACATGACCGTTGCTCGGGCAGCCAAGTCGGCCAGCATTCGCATAAAGGTCCCCGCCCTAGATTTTGGCCGACCACCCGAAGGTCAGGAAGAGGCCATCAGGTCGGGTATTGAAGCTGCCGAACGTTTGCGAGTTTTCTTTATGGAAGAGCAACCGTTGGAACTGTTGTAAGCGGCGTGTTCTGCTAGAACCTGGGGACATTCAGTCAAGCCCCGGGTCGAAAATCCATATCACCGCCTTGATGATCCAGAATGAATACCACAAGCTGATAACGAAGCAGGTAGCCAGAACAAGCCACAATGTGATGGACTCTCTGGTCCATCCGACGTTTCCCTTTATAGGGTCGTATCCGCATTCGGGGCAGATCGCCTTGCTGTTCCTCCAGAGAAGGAGACCCACGACAGCCCATAGGACTATGCCGCCCAACAACAGGACTACGGTTATCACTGATAGGCCGGTCCACGCAGCCCACCCTTTAACAGGGAATGGTGGTCGAATGGGATTTACCGTCCTATTGCACCGTGGGCAAAAACTGGCCTGAGAACGAAGAGGTTCGCGGGTGGCGTTCACATTGTTTGTCCCATTCGCGGTTAACTCGGTAACTGAATGTCCACGGGCCCTCATACGCCCGGACGCCGCCGAATAATCCCGAATCCCTGCCAGTTCCGGTTCTTGAAGCTGCTCCGAACGCCTGCGTCAAGAACGGTGGGGGTCTTCCCCAGGATTCCCGAAGCCCGACGGAGATGAAGGGGAGACGCGATATTACTTTTCCAGCCTGCCCCTGGAGGCCAGGAGGTTCCTGGGGCGGTGCGATGTCATTGGGGCATTGAGAATTCGGTCCATTGGGTGCCGAATGTATCCTTCCGACAGGAAGATAGCCGGGCAATGACAGAAAACATTCCCGAAGACCTGGCAACCATCCGGCACACGGCTCTCAACCCGCTGCGCCAGCACTGTCACTCTAAAGGCCCCATCAAGGCCCACCGAAGGCTGGCCGCTTGGGACAACGGCTACCTTC
>JAPPJA010000056.1 GCA_028874675.1 Chloroflexota bacterium | reverse complement strand
GCCTGGCGCTGATGCCCACGGGCGGAGGCAAGTCGCTGTGCTACCAGCTGCCTGCAGTTTGCCTGCCGGGCATCACCCTGGTCGTGTCTCCCCTGATTGCCCTGATGAAAGACCAGGTGGACGCGCTGAACGCCAACGGCATCGGCGCCCGATTCATCAACAGTTCCCTCACGGCATCGGAGATTGAGCTGGCCCAGGCCCAGGCCTCCCGCGGGCGGGTGAAGATCCTGTACGTCGCCCCGGAACGGCTGGCGATTCCGGGGTTTCGGCGCTTTCTGCAGGGCGTGGACCTGAGCCTGATTGCCGTGGACGAGGCCCACTGCATTTCCGAGTGGGGCCACGAGTTTCGTCCCGACTACCGGAACCTTAGCCAGCTGCGGGCAGACTTCCCCGGGGTTCCGGCCATTGCCCTGACCGCCACCGCCACCACCAGGGTGCG
Organism: Chloroflexota bacterium; assembly: GCA_028874675.1. GTDB lineage: Bacteria > Chloroflexota > Dehalococcoidia > Lucifugimonadales > UBA3495 > Bin22. The sequence goes on along the minus strand of JAPPJA010000056.1, from coordinate 3,237 downwards.
GGAGGATATTGTGGAACAGCTGGGGTTGCAGCAGGGCACGGTATTCCTGTCCAGCTTCAACCGGGCGAACCTGACCTACTCGGTGGAAAGCAAGGAGGGGTTCTGGCGCAAGCTGCTTTCCCTGCTCCAGTCCCACGACGGCGAGTCAGCCATCATCTATTGCTTCTCCCGGCGCGAGACGGAAGAACTGGCGGCCGACCTGAACGAGCGGGGTCTGCTGGCCCGCGCCTACCATGCCGGGCTGGAACCCGAAATCCGCCGCCGCAACCAGGAGGACTTCATCCGGGACCGGGTACCGATCATTGTGGCCACCATCGCCTTCGGAATGGGAATCGACAAGCCGGACATTCGGCTGGTGGTCCACCACTCGCTGCCCAAGTCGCTGGAGGGGTATTACCAGGAGACGGGTCGGGCGGGGCGGGACGGGCTGGCCAGCCACTGCGCCCTGTTCTATTCCTACGCCGACCGGGCCCGGCAGGAGTACTTCATCAACCAGTTGGAAAACCGGGTGGAGCAGCAGAACGCCTATCTGAAGCTGAACCAGATAGTGGAATTTGCCGAGGTTCCCGTCTGCCGCCGGAAGTCCATCCTCACGTACTTTGGGGAGAACTGGGAACAGGAAAACTGCGGCGCCTGCGATGTTTGCCTCTCCGCCAGCCAGGAGTTTGACGCCACGGAAATTGCCCAGAAGGTGCTGTCGGCGGCGATACGCACGGGGGAGCGCTTCGGCGCGCAGCACGTCGCCCGGGTTCTGCGCGGCAGCCGGGAGAAGCGGGTGCTGGAACTGGGCCACGACCGGTTAAGTGTCCACGGTATAGTCAACGACTTCACCGAAGAGCAGTTGCGAGAGATTATTGGTCTGCTGAGGGCGAACGGCCTGCTGGCGCGGAACGAAGGGGAGTACGCCACCCTGGCCGTTTCTCCCAGGGGACGTGAATTTCTGAACCAGCGGCAGAAGCTGTCGCTGCCGGCGCTGAAGTCCGCGGAAACCGTACCGGATGCTGCGGGCCGGGTCACCCGGGGAATCGCCGAAGGCGACGGCGGGGCGGGTCCTGAGGACTTTGACCGGGAGCTGTTCGAGGAGTTGAGGGCGCTCCGCCGGCAGCTGGCTGAGGACCAGAACGTGCCTCCCTTTGTGGTTTTCGGCGATGTGGCCCTGAGGTTCATGGCGGCGGCCTTCCCCCAGTCGTCCGAGAGCTTTGGCCGCGTGCCCGGAGTGGGTAGCGCGAAGCTGGAGCAGTATGGCGACCGGTTCGTTGCGGTGATAACGACCTTTGCTCGGGCCCGGGGCCTGGAGGACCGCACCGGGGAGATGGGAGGAGCAGGGAATTCCGGATCGTCGGGGAGAGCGGGTCGCCGCCGAGAGGGACGGACGGCGGGAAGGGGATCAACCTACGAACAGACCAGGGAACTGTTGTCCCAGGGCCTGACCATTGACGAAATAGCCAGCCGGAGAGGCCTGGCCCCGACTACAATCATCGGGCAGATCGAACGCATGGCCTCCCAGCGACAGGAGCTGTCGCTGGAACACCTGCTGCCCCCGCCCGACAGGCTGCAGAAAATCAGAGAGGCGCTGGATGTCTGCGGGGACGAGTACCTGAAGCCAATTCGCGATTACCTGGGCCCCGAGTTTGCGTACGACGAATTGCGGCTGGCAAGATTGTTCCTGCGGGAAATGGTTGGGCCTGAGTGATGGTGATCTACGCATGCACTTCGTCCCGGCGAACGCCGTTCCAGAAGAGCCTGCTGGCGCGACACTCCCGCCAGCCCTGGGCAATTTCACAGGCAAGGGTTCGTTGTTGCCGTACAAGGGGGCGTGTTAGAATATTGGGACACTGCAATTATCTGGAAATTGAATTTGCTATCTTCCTTCCCCGGTAGCCGGATATTCCTGCTCCTCGTTATCCTGGTTGGCACCACTATCCTCGGCGGCGCTGCTTTCCTGACTGCCCCGGAGGCCTTAGCCAATGGCAAGGCCACGCTGATTGACACCCAGGAACAGGGCCCCTACCGGTTCGAGGTCTCCATCCTGCCCAGCAGGGCCATCGTCAACAACACCCACCTGAGTCTGAGAGTTATTGCCCTGGAAACCGAAGAGACCCTGACCGCTGCTGCGGTTAGAGTTTCGGCAGACGGCCCGCACCTGGGCAACGAGTTCGGGCCCATTATCGCCGACAACGACGTCCTGCCCCAGTTTTTTGAGACCACCCTGCCCTTCAGCGCTCCCGGCCTCTGGCAAGTCCGCATCAACGTGACCACGGAACTGGGGGACGAGACCATTAGCGTGCCTATGGATGTCCGGGAAGGGCGACCCATAAACCTGATCCTGGTGGCCGCAATTGCGGTGGCGGTAATTGCCGTGGGTATCTGGACCTATGACCGCATTCGTTCGGGCATTCGACGCCGCCGGGCCAACGGTTAGGCCGTACCCGCTCCCGCGCTGAATGTCCCCCGGCGCGGGCCAACCTGGTAAACGCCTGAGGTAAATGTCACAGTTCCTTCGCCCCCTGATAGTAGTAGCCCTGTACGCGCTGCTCCTGCCCGTGGCCGGTCCGCTGCTGGACCACCATTACGTGGAGTGGCAGCACAACCACGGCCACGTCTATTTGGGTGGCGGGTCCGGCGAAGCCCGGGGTTACCACGTTCACGTGTACGACTCCAGGGGAAGCCACGGCCACCTTCCCTCAGCCGACCCGCCGGACGGGCAGCAGATCCCCGAGGGCCTTTCCTTCCTGGTTAACTACGATGGGTCGGGGGGCGGGTTGATAATCGCGCCTTCCGGACCATCTGCTGAAGCCCTGCGCTTCCTCGATCCCGGTAATGGTCCCTTGCTGGCTGCTTATGCCGCCGAGGACGTTGTCCCCAAAGAAGCCTTTACCTTTCCACCCCGAAAGCCTCCCGCAACCTAGCTCCTGAAGGTCCGAAGGGAAAACTTCGGACAGGTCAAGGCTGGCGTTCAGGTCAGGGCCCCGGACCAACCGGGAGTCCCCCTCCCGGGCGCCAGGCAATTGCGTAATTCCACGCTTTAGTTCAGGAGTTGTTATGCGTTTCTTCAGGAATGGCAGGCATGTCCTATTGGCGGGGCTGTTGACCCCCGCATTGGTCCTCGCTGCCGCTTGTGGCACCGGCTCCCCCTCTGAACCCGCAAGTTCTGCGTCGCCGGGCGAGCCTCCTTCATCAACGGTGGCGGTCAGCTTTATGGAAGACCGCCTTACCCCCGAAACCATCCAGGTCCGA
>JAPPJA010000020.1:5351-31004 GCA_028874675.1 Chloroflexota bacterium | reverse complement strand
GTTCTGGAGGCTGCCCTGCAGGAATTTCCACGGGATATGTGGGAGTTCAGGGACGAGCACGGCTGCTGGAGCATTCACGAGCACCTGGTACACATTGCTGACAGCGAGGCCAACAGTTACATCCGGTGCCGGCGGTTCATCGCCGAGCCGGGGCTGGAGCTGATGGCGTACGACGAAAACCAGTGGGCGTCGGCCTTGAATTATCATTCCATGGATACGGAAGGGGCGCTTGAGCTATTTCGGGTACTCCGCCGGCGTACCTGGGAGCTGATTCGCGATCTTCCTGAGTCGGCCTGGTCCAACACCTGTTACCACCCTGAGAACGGCGACATGACCTTGGAGGACTGGCTGGACGTTTACGAGCGGCATGTAGCCGAGCACGTGGAGTACATGCGACAGAACTACGCCGAGTGGCTGAAGGCTTGAGCGGAGTCGGGGCCAGGGCCGGCGTACTGAGGATAGATACCTGATGATTATTTCCGTCATAGGGAGCAGCACCGCCAAGCCCGAGCACGCCGGCCTGGCCGAGGAAGTCGGACGGGAACTGGCCCGGCGGGGCATTATGGTCGCCTGTGGGGGAATGACCGGTGTTATGGAGGCCGCCTGCCGGGGCGCCAAGGCGGAAGGTGGAACTACCATCGGTATCCTTCCCGGGCGGCGAGGGTCGCCGTACAATCCCTACGTGGACATTCCCATTTACACGACCCTGGGGTACGCCCGAAATATCATTGTTGTCCATTCCGGGGAAGCCTGTATTGCCATTGGCGGCGCCTTTGGCACGCTTTCCGAAATCGCATACGCCCTTGACGCCAAGATTCCGGTGGTCGGCCTTAGCAGCTGGCCGCTGACCATCAAGGGCGACGGCGACCCGATAGTGGATGGCGTTTTGCCCGCCAGCGACCCAGCGGACGCCGTGGAAAAGGCAATCGCGGCTGCGGCTGCGGCTGCGGCTGCCGCCGGCGCCGTTGTCTAGTCCAGTAGCCGAAACACCGCAACTGGCAGGAAGTGGAGGGCCCAGGAACCGACGGGGCCCCTGCTCCTGACGCTTTTCCACCCACTTATCTCTGCGAGCGAGCGCAACTAATGACCAGTCCCGATGCTAATGCAGTCATAACTGAAATTCTCGGACGGGAAGTCCTGGACTCCCGGGGCAATCCCACGGTTGAGGCCGAGGTACGCCTGTCCAACGGCGCCAGGGCTCATGCAGCGGTGCCCTCGGGCGCCAGCACCGGCAGCTACGAGGCCCTGGAAATGCGGGACGGGGATGCCGACCGATTTGGCGGCGCGGGAGTGCGCAATGCCGTTGCCAATATTGCCGGCGCCATCGCCCCCGCACTTAAGGGACACTCCCCCTTTGACCAGGCTGCCATTGACCGGGACATGCTGGACCTGGACGGTACCGCTGCCAAGAGCAACCTGGGGGCCAACGCAATTCTTGCCGTCTCAATGGCCACGGCCCGGGCGGCTTCACTGGCCCATCCTGACACGGGCGGTGAGCTCTGGCGCTATTTGGCCCAGGAAGGCCAGGTTACTCTGCCCGCTCCCATGTTCAATATCCTGAACGGGGGACGGCATGCGTCCAATTCGGCAGATATCCAGGAGTTCATGGTTTCCCCGGCGGGGCTGCCCACTTTTTCTGATTCGCTGCGGGCGGGGGCAGAAATATACCAGGCCCTGAAGGGTATTCTCAGGGCGGGGGGCCACAACCTGAATGTGGGCGATGAGGGCGGATTTGCGCCGTCGCTGCCTTCCAATCGTGATGCCATTGAGGTGGTGCTGCAGGCCATCGAGACCGCCGGCTATGTTCCGGGCAGGGACGTGATGCTTACCCTGGACGTGGCCGCTTCGGAACTGTTCGACCGGGTATCCCGCCGGTACGTGCTGGAACGGGAGGGTACTACCCTGGACGCCGGGCAGATGGTGGACCTGTACGAGGAATGGCGGCGGGCCTATCCCATTGTCAGCATTGAAGACGGGCTGGACGAAGATGACTGGGAAGGATGGTCTGAACTGACCAGCCGGCTCGGCAAGGCCGCCCAACTGGTGGGGGACGACCTGTTCGTAACCAACATTTCTCGAATACAAAAGGGTATCGATGAGGGCGCCGGCAACTCGGTATTGCTAAAACCCAACCAGATTGGTACGCTTACTGAAACCCTCCAGGCATTGCGAATGACGCGGGATGCCGGTTGGGGCGCCGTTATGAGCCATCGCTCCGGCGAGACTGAAGACACTACTATCGCCGACCTGGCGGTGGGATGGAACGTAGGACAGATAAAGACCGGCGCACCGGCGCGGTCTGAACGGGTAGCCAAGTACAATCGACTTCTGCGCATAGAATCGGAACTCGGGACGGAGGCCGTATATGCCGGAAACAGAGCCTACGCAGGTTACGGAACTACCTAAATCCTATTTGGCCTGGCGAATTTCCCGTTACCTTGCCATCCAGGGCCTGAAACGCCTCTTGCGTCTCACCTGGTGGCTGATTGTCCTGATGGGCAGGATAGTCGTCGGATTTGGGAGGCTGTTGTCATCCCCCACGCCCAGTTACGTCAATCGCGCCAGGCTGAACGTGTACGGCTGGTTCATCTGGCGAAGATAGGAGGCCGGAGTTTCCTGACTGACGGGCTGACTGCCGGAGCTTCGGAAACATTGAAGCCGTTCGATTAAGCTCGGCTACCCAGACAAGGAAGATTGGAGAATTTAGCAATGACTACTCGTATCGGAGTCAACGGTTTTGGCAGGATAGGGCGGCTCGTCACTCGCGCCACCATGGAGCGGTATCCCGACAAGCTGGAAGTGGCGGCGGTAAACGACCTGACCGACGACAAGACTAACGCTCACCTGTTCAAGTACGACACCAGCTACGGTGTTTACCAGGGACAAGTGGAAGCCAACAATGGCGACCTGATCATCGATGGCCGCAACATCAAGGTCTTCTCCGAGCGCGACCCGGCCAGGATTCCCTGGTCTGAAATGGGTGTGGACCTGGTGGTTGAGTCCACCGGGATTTTCACCGATGGAGAGACGGCGGGAGGACACCTGCAGGGCGGGGCGAGCAAGGTAATCATTTCCGCTCCCGCCAGCAACGTTGACCTGACCATGGTTATGGGCGTCAACGACGACCAGTATGACAAGGAAAAGCACAACATAGTTTCCAACGCTTCCTGCACCACCAACTGCTTTGCGCCTATGGTTAAGGTCCTGCATGAGGCCTTTGGAATTGAACACGGCCTGATGTCCACCATTCACTCTTATACTAACGACCAGGCTATCCTGGACCAGCGTCACTCCGACCTCCGTCGCGCCAGGGCCGCTGCCATGAACATTATCCCCACCAGCACGGGCGCCGCGCGGGCTGTAGGGCTGGTGCTTCCGGAACTCAACGGCAAGCTGCATGGCATCGCTTTCCGGGTGCCCACCGCCACCGGATCGGTTACCGACTTCGTGGTTGACCTTGGCCGGGGAGTTACGGTGGAGGAAGTAAACCAGGCATTCCAGGCCGCTGCCGAGGGAGCACTGCAGGGGATTCTGCAGTACACCGAGGACCCCATTGTCAGTTCCGACGTACGCGGCAACTCCCACAGCTGCATATTTGACGCTCTGTCCACAATTGTGATGCAGGACAACATGGTCAAGGTTATGGGCTGGTACGACAACGAGTGGGGTTATTCCTGCCGTACTGCCGACCTGTGCTCCTTCATGAGCGACAAGGGTATCTAGTTAAGAGCAGCAGCTTTCAAGAAGCGGCCAATAGTTTGCGGGGAGGAACTTTGCCTTATGGGAATTGTTCCTCTCCGCAAAGCGTTTTGCCCCCTGCCACCTTCACCGGTTCCCTCTAGCCCCGGCGTTTTGCCGTCTCGATTGTTCGAGAAGGGTGGAGCATGCGCCGGCTGAACCATTTTCGCCTTCCACAGCCATCGGCTGAGCATGTCCTGCTGCTGCTGATTCTGGTGGTTGCCCTTGCCTTGCGCCTGAACGGGCTGAACTGGGACTCAGGCTACGGGTTTCACCCTGACGAACGCTCTCTATACATGCGGGCAGGCTGCATGTACGACATCCTCACTGAGCGTCCGGGTTTCGAGGATTGCCTGAAAGACCACCCCCAGGTCGAGTCCGGCATACCGGGCCCGCGCACCATTTTAGACTTTGATCGCAGCCCCCTGAATCCTCACTGGTTTCCGCTGGGGAGTGTCCTCATCTATGTCCTGGTCTTTTTTCGTTCCCTGATTGAGCTGTTTACCGACGTAAATGCCCTGGATATGCGGTACGTGGGCAGGTTGCTCTCGGCCCTGGCCGACGTGGGTACCGTGGCCATGGTTTACCTGTTGGGAAGGCGCATTTACGGCCCACTTTACGGGCCGTGGGTCGGGCTGCTGGGGGCGGCTTTGACGGCCCTCGCGGTCATCCACGTGCAGCACAGCCACTTCTTCAGGCCGGAGACCTTTACCGCTTTCTGGGTGCTGACGGTCTTCTGGGCAATGTTCCAGGTAATGGAGAAAGCGAGGCTTCGAGATTCGCTGGTTTTGGGCGTTCTGGTGGGCCTGGCATTTGCGCCCAAGGTGAGCATACTTCCCATCGCCCTGCCCCTGGCCCTGTGTTACTGGTATCGGCTGCTGAACTCCGGCAACGGGCGCCGGAGCGGGATCCGGCGTTCTGACCTGGAGCAGACCTTTTTTCATGCGTTGACTGCCCTGGCTGCGGCGCTGGCAGTTTTCTTCCTGGTTACCCCCTATGCCCTGCTGTACTTGTCCAACTTTCTGGGGGAGCAGGCCGCCCAGACAAATATGGCCCGGAACGCCGGCCTGTGGCCCTTTACAATTCAATACGTTGGGACGCCCACCTTCTTCTACCAGTTCAAGCAGACCGCGGTCTGGGGGCTGGGTCCGCCGCTGGGAATGGTGGCCTGGGGTTCAATAGCCATTTCCGCCTTACTGGTGTGGCAGGGGACATTCGCCCGCCGCGCTGACATCCTGATTCTTGCCTGGCTGGTGCCGAGCATTCTCTTCCTGGAAAGCTTTGAAGTTCGATTCCAGCGCTATTACTTTGCCCTGATTCCTTTCATGATCCTGCTGGGTAGCAGAATGCTTCTTTGGGCCCCCTTCTACCTGCGCGGCACGGCTGAAGGGGGGTCGCGGCGGCGGAGTTTTGGGCGGCCCCAGCAGGCGCTGGCTTCACCTGCCGACAGCGTCCAGAGGATATGGTCTTACCTGCGAAACGATCCGGTCGGGCGGCGTATATTGCTTTACGGGTGCTGGGGCCTGGTCGCGGTAGTCGTGATTTCCACGCTGCTCTATTCGTTGGCGTTCCAGAGGGTCTATCTGAACCCTCATCCTGCGGTAGTTGCCTCGCAGTGGATACACGAGCAGGTACCGGCCGGAACCGCAATTGTCAACGACAACCACTGGGACGATTCCGTCCCTGAACTTTCAGGGAGATATCAGCTGTGGCATTTCCCCGCTTATGAACCCGACGGCGTCGGCAAAATGGCAGAGCTGGCCGGGCGACTGGCGGAGTCAGATTACGTGGTGTTCTACAGCCAGCGCCCCTACGTCAGCGTGGCCAGCGACCCGGAGCGTTTCCCCCTCTCCGTTGAGTACTATCGTCAGCTTTTTGCGGGCGAACTGGGATACCGGCTGGTCAGGGAGTTTACCTCTGACCCGGGTTTTCTGGGAGTTACCATAACCGACGACCCGTTCGGGCGCACGGGTCTGCCACGCCCGGAACCGTCGGCGGCCGACCCCGTTGGCGGGATAACCCTGAACTGGGGCTATGCCGATGACAATGTGGTCGGCTATGACCACCCTACTGTTTTCCTGTTCCAAAACGTGGATAACCTGCCCGCGGAATCGCTGGTTGGAAAATTGGCCGGCGGACAGGCAAGGCCCATTACCGCGCTTAAGTTTTCGGAGCAGGACTGGGCGAAGCAAAGGGAGAGCGGTACCTGGTCCGAGATATTCGATCGGGACAGTGTGGCTAACCAAGCGCCCCTCCTGGCGTGGGCGCTGGCTTTAGAAGTAATCTTCCTGATTTCGCTGCCATTGTGTCTGTTCCTGTTTCGCCCGCTGGCCGACCGGGGAATTGTCCTGGCGCGGATAGTTGGTCTTCTGGGAGTGGCGTACATAACGTGGTTGATTGTCAGCCTGGGGTTGGCCGAGTTTTCCCTAGGAGCGGTCCTGGCGGCGATGTTTGCCATGGGCGGGTTGTCCGGTTTGGCGTTGCTGGCGTACCCGCGCCAGATGTGGGAGTTCATCAGGGCGAAGTGGCGCGTCCTGGCGACAACTGAGGGCCTGTTCCTTGGAGCCCTGCTGCTCTTTGTGATCGTGCGCTCCCTGAACCCGGACCTGTGGCATCCTTACCGGGGCGGGGAAAAACCCATGGAGTTCGCCTACTTCAATGCGGTATTGAAGTCGGGCCTGCTTCCGCCCTATGACCCCTGGTTTGCCGGCGGTTACCTCAATTACTACTACTGGGGCTACTTTATTCTGGCCACTCCCACCAGGTTGACCGGCATTGTGCCGGCCGTGGCCTTCAACCTGGCTGTCCCTTTGCTCTTCGCCTTGACCGTCACCGGCGCATACTCGGTGGTGTACAACCTGGCGGAGGGATTCAGGCGTTCCCGCCGTCCAGCCTCCTCTTCCCTTTCCACGGCTGCCGACATCGAAGCCGACTCCGAATATGCGGGAGACTATTCAGTCAATCCGGCAGAAGCATACTCCAAAGTGGAACGCGCGGTCAGGAGTCCCATCACCGCCGGGCTGACAGCTGCCCTGTTCGTGGCGGTAATTGGCAACCTGGACGGTCTTGTACAGCTGATTCAGGGGGTTGGCCGAAGACTGAGCGAGGGAGGCGCGACTGTATTCGCCTTTGATTTCTGGCGCAGCAGCAGGATGCTGCCCAATCAGGAGAGCATTGAACCTAACCTGTTGACGTTCTGGTTGTGGAACACCGGCGAATTGCCTTCGGAAGTGTCGTGGCACATTACCGAGTTTCCGTTTTTCAGCTTCCTGTTTGCCGACCTGCATGCCCATATGATGGCCATTCCCTTTACCATCCTTGCAGTGGGGTTGAGCCTAAGCCTGGCTGCGGGCTACCGGAGGCTGGGATGGACCTGGGACCTGGCAGTGTTGTTAACCCTGGGCCTGGTCGTGGGTTCGCTGTGGCTCATCAACAGCTGGGACTACCCGAGCTTCCTTCTGCTGGCCCTGGCGGTGGCCGGAATCGCCGCGTATCGGGGTTGGGACTCCCCGAAGGGAAAGGCGACGGCCTTCGTCATGATGGCTGCGATTATTGTGGCCGTGGGCCTGCTGGCTTTCCTGCCCTTCCACCAGGCCGTTGAGACCTTCGGTACAGGAGTGGAAGCGACACGCTGGAAGACTCCACTGCTCAACTTCCTGGGGATTCACGGCCTGTTTCTGGCCATTATCGTGACGTTTCTTGTCTGGCAGGCCCGCCGCCCCCTTTACGTCGTTCTCGGGAGGAGCTTCGGCCTCTCCTACCTGGATAAAGCCGTGGAAACGGACGCCTACCGCAGAAGCTTCCGGCGGTGGCTGAGGATGTACGCCCTGGCGGGAGCGGCCCTGGCAGTCTTCTTTGGGCTCGCAGGATATGTCACGGTTGCGGTGACGACGGTTATCCTGGCGCTGAGCGGGCTGGCAGCCTGGGACGCCGTTACCTCCCGAGAGCGCGGCCAGATCTACGGTGTGTTTCCCCTGGTCCTGGCGGGTTTGGCCCTGGGCCTCATCATCGGGGTGGACCTGGTCCGAGTCGAGGATGATATCGGGCGAATGAATACCCTCTTCAAGTATTACCTTGAAGCATGGGTATTGCTGGCCCTGGCATCCGCTTTCTTCCTCTGGAGGATGTGGTACGACGCCCGGTTCCGTCCATTTCCCTTCGACATTACCCGGATGGCCTGGTTCGGGTTCGTGGCTTTGCTGGCGCTGGCCAGCCTGATTTACCCGCTGCTGGGAACGCAGGCCCGAGTTGCGGACCGATTCAATTCCCTTTCTCCCACCCTGGACGGCATGGAGTACATGGGAGAGGCAGTTCACTGGGAGAAAGACCAGCCCCTGGAACTGAAATGGGACCGGGAGGCAATCCACTGGCTCCAGGACAATGTTGCCGGCTCGCCGGTAGTCCTGGAGGCTCATACGGAACAGTACCGGTGGGGCGGCCGCATATCCAAATATACCGGCCTGCCCACTGTGCTTGGCTGGCCCTGGCACCAGATTCAACAGCGGGGGCCCTACGGCTCTGAGGTTCACGAGCGGGCCAGGGACATTGCCCAGATTTATGGCAGTGAAGACCTGGCTCTGGCCCACAAGTTGCTTGCCAAGTACCAGGTGCGCTACGTGGTGGTCGGGGACCTGGAGCGTGTTTTTTACCCCGGGGCGGGAACGGGGAAGTTTGATATAATGGCGCAGCTAGGCACCATGGTCAAGGTTTACGACAACGGGCACACTTCCATCTACCGATTGGCCCACGATCCCCTTCCCACCCCTTAGACCAGCTGTGCGCAAGGAGCAGGCATGGACCAGAGCACCCTGTTGAACGTGGCCTTGATCAGAGACTTGATGATAATCGTTTCCCTGTCCATATGGATTGTGGTCCTGATTACCGTAGCCTTTATAGCCTTGAAGCTGATCGGCCCGATAAAGTCGTTAACCCGAACTGCCCGCAATCTGGAGGAGACCTCGGTGGTCCTGCGCGATACCAGCAAGGACGTATCCAGAACATTCAGCATGTTCGGGAATATCAACCGGGTGGTTGAGCGGGTGCGCGAAAGAGTTCAGCGCGGAAGCGGGCAGGAGTAGCCAGCCTCAGGCCGCCTCGAAAGCAGCGGTGGCAACACTGTGGGCATAGACCATGCCCGGCAGGGGACGGGCTGGCCTTCTCAGGCCATTCTCCAGCGGGGATAGGAACCAAACACCTTCAAGTCGCTGACCTGGCCCTGAAGGACTGAGAGCGCTTCCTTCAACAGGCCATTCTCCCGGTGTCCCTCGCAGTCAACCAGGAAGTTATACCTGCCCAGCGACTCCTTGGTGGGTCGCGACTCAATCTTCACCAGGTTGATGTTGCGGGTGGCAAACACGCCCAGGGCGCTGTACAGTGACCCGGGCGAGTCCTCAGCGAAGGTAAAGCAAAGGGACGTCTTATCGCTTCCCGTAGGCTCATGGTCCTGCCAGCCCAGGAGAACAAACCTGGTGACGTTGTTGGTAACGTCCTGGATTCTCCTCCCTATGATTTCCGCCCCATAGAGTTCGGCTGCCCTCTGGGGGGCAATAGCGGCGGCCGTCTCGGCGCTCTCCATCATGTGGGACACGGCGGCAGAATTGCTCAGCGAGGCCATGGGTTCCGCCCCGGGAAAGTTGCTCTCAAGGAAATGGCGACACTGGGCCAATGACTGGGGGTGGGAATAGATAATTCGCACGTCCTGGGGATTGGCGCCCGGCCGTATCATCAGGCAATGGTCTATGGGCAGGACCACTTCATTGAAAATAGAGAGGTCGCTTTCACTGATCAGGTAATCGAGGGTGTAAACGACGGAACCTTCAATGCTGTTTTCAATGGGGACAATACCTTCATCCGCAACGCCGTCGGACACGGCGCGGCACACGGCGGGAATAGTGGGGAAGGGCAGTAATTCCGCCTGAGAATCGTAAAGGAAAGCAGCCTGTTCGCTGTAGGTGCCGGCGGGTCCCAGGTATGACAATCGTTTGGCCATCACCAAATTCCGGTCAGTTTCTGGTAGAGGTGGGATTCCTCAGCGAAAGTCGTAACGGCGTAAATCTCGTCGTTGGCCTCGAGTACCAGTTCACCTGAAGGTTCCATAGCCACACCGCCGCGCACGACCACGGTGACGAAACTTCCCTGGAAGGTATCCTCCTCTTCCTCTTCGCTGCCATTGTCGCTGGGTTCTTCCCGAAAGTAAACCTCAGCCAGCTTCCTGCCAACTATTGTCGCGTCTTCCGGAATTGTGATGCTGACCAGCATGGTATTGGGCACGCCCAGGTAGGCCAGGTGGTTGAAGCTGCTTCCCACCACGGTACGTTCCAGGGTATCAAGGACCAGGTCGCCGACGTTCACCACGGAGTCCACGCCCAGCACGCGAAAGATAGTCTGGTTTCTGGGATCTCTGATGATAGCCACGGTGCGCTGAACCGAAAAGGAAAGCTTGGCCATCTGGCAGACTACCAGGTTTGTCGCGTCCCGGTCAGTGACTGCCACCACCGTGTCCGCCCTGGTCAAGCCCGCCCTGCGCAGGTCAACCTGGTCAGTGCCATCTCCCTGCATCACCACGCTGCCCAGTTCGTCCCACATCAACTGGCAGCGGGCCTGGCTCTTCTCCAGCACCACGACCTCGTGCTGCGCTACCAGGAGCAGTTTTGCCAGGTGATACCCCGTGGCGCTGCAGCCGACAATTACGACAAACATGGCAGGACCCTATTCTTCCAGCAAGTCCCGGGCTGCGCTCAGCGAATCGGGACCGCCGTTCAGCACGCCGATTCCCAGAGGCTGGTAGAAGTCTTGCAGCTGGGGGTCGGAGAGGTGGCACATAACCCTGGAAATATTGAATATGTGCGATGCCATCTGGCTCAGCAGGATGTTTTCGTGGTCGTCGCCGGTCAGGGAGAAGAATGCCTCCGAGCCGGCCATGTCGCCCTGCATCAGGTAGTCCAGCATCAGGGGCTCGGCAACCCACACTGTTGACACGTCAGCCTGCTTCCGAAGAAGAGCCAGCCTGTCGGAGTCCGGGTCCAGCACCGTCACCTGGTGTCCGTCCTGCACCAATATCGGGGCAAGGGCGTCGGTGAGGCGGGTACAGCCGTAAATGAGGATTTGCATCGGGTCAGTCCTCTGATCCGGCATGGGAAAGGGCGGGTTCCCTGGAAACTATCACCTGGCAGGGCGCATTCTTCAGGATAAAGTCTGCTGTGCTTCCAACTGAGACCGGAACCACGCCTTCCCGGTAGGGAAGCCCTACGACCAGCAAGTCAACTGACCTGGTCTCTGCCTCCAATACCAGGGCGGGGCCGGCGTTCCTCGCGGCAATCATGCTGGCCTCGACCTTGCAGTGCTCGCTGCCGGCAATCTTTTCCACCTGGCGAAGGATTTCCTCCCCTTCCATCAAATTGCTGCGGCCCTTGATGGACTCGACAGCGTACTCCATGGGAACTTCCGAAACGTAGATGGCAATCAGGTCGGCGTGGCTGTGCCGGGCCAACTGGCAAGCCCAGCGGAAGGCGTGTTTGCTGGCCGGTGTTCCATTGACCGGTGTCAGTATCCTGGCCCTGTGCTTTCGCGATATCACCCAACCACCCCGGTGCTGCTACTATATCGTTGCAAGCTGATTGTTAATCTGATTCTGGGTAAACACCTTGGCCACTTGTTCGCTGGGCCCCGCAACCAGCAACACATCGCCAGGCATTATAGTTTCTTCCCTGGAAGGGTTCAGGATAAGTCTGCGGCCGCGGCGCAGGGCAACTACCGTCAGGGAGTCGTCCCCGCTTTCGCCAGTCAGTCCCGCATCTTGCAAAGTCCTTCGCACCATGTCGGCCATGGGCCGGACCTTGCTGATGCCTACATTGGACAGAAGTTCCATGTAGTCCAGAATGCCCGCGTTGAAGTCCACGTGGGCCAGGCGCTGGGCGCTCTCCTCCTCCGGGTAAACCACCTTGCCGACACCGATTCTATGCAGCGCCTCGCCGTGCAACTGATTGGCGGCGCGGGCCACAATGTAGGGCACTTCCATGCTCCGGAGAACCATGGCAATCAAAATGCTGGACTCTACGTTGTCATCCCCCAGGGCCAGGATTGCCACATCGTAGTCGTTGACACCCAGCTGGCGAAGCGCTTCTTCACTGGTTGCGTCGGTTCGGACTGCGTAAGTGGTGACCCCCTGCATGCTCTGAATCTTGTCATCATCGATGTCAAGAACCAGCACGTCGTGGCCTGCCTGGTACAGCTCCCTGGCGGCCCCCATTCCAAACCTGCCCATCCCTATTACGCAAATGCGCTTCTTCATCCCCTTCCTCCATCACCCTATTCTAACCCGTTCCTGGGCAAAACGGTACAGAAATTTCTCCTTTGGGGCCAAAGCCAGGGCAAGTGTCAGCGGGCCTATCCGGCCAATCAGCATGGCTCCTATGAAGATCAACTGACCGGTTGTGCCAAGTTGAGGGACAATGCCGGTGGACGAGCCATTGGTGGAGAAGGCAGAGACGGTGTCGAAGAACAGGTCTAGAAAGTGGATCTCGCCAGACCGAAGGGAAGCCGCTTCAGTAATTGTGAGCAGCGGGACAGTGATCATTATGAAGGCCAGCGCCAGGGCGCCAACGGCCAGGGCCCTGAAGACCTGGGTTTGAGGAATTTCCCTGCCGAAGGCTTCCGTCTGGGGCCGGGCGCGAATGGAGGAGATCACAGCCGCCACAACCACCATCAGGGTGTTAACCTTGATTCCGCCGGCCACAGAACCCGCTCCGCCGCCAATGAGCATCAGGAAGGTGAATACCAGCTTGGTAAAGTCCTCTGCCGCCCCGAAGTCGGCGATTATGAAGCCGGCGGTACGCCCGCTGATGGAGTGAAACAAAGCTTCCCCGGACCTGCTGAAAAGGGAAATGTCGTTCTGATTTTCCTGGCTCAGGTAGCTGGCCAGCAGATAGGCCCCGAATCCCAAAATCCAGAGGGCTACACTTCCTATGAGGACCAGCTTGGTGTCCAGGGAAAACCGTGAAAACCGCTTTCGCCGGTTTACGTCAACTAGAACGGTCCACCCGATGCACCCGAGGATGATGAGGACCGCCATTGCGCTTTGAATTAGCCATTGATTGTCCAAAATGGCCAGGGAGCGGGCGTCGGATATTTCCGGCAGAATGGAAAAGCCGGCGTTGTTGAACGAGGACACGGACAGGAAAATCGACTGCCACATTGATTCCACCAAGCCGAAGCCGGTGATGTCCTGAATGCTGGGGAGCAGAATTATTGCTCCCAGGACGTAAATCATAAAGACCACGATTACTATAATCCGTACTATTTGCAACAGGCCGCCCAGGTGGTCTTCTCCCATGGATTCCCGCAAGACCAGACGGTGGGAAATGCTGGCCGACTTCTGGCCGATTAACAGCAGGACAAAGGTGGCCGCGGCCATAAAGCCCAGGCCGCCAACCAGCATCAGTACGAATATCACCGCCTGCCCAAAATAGCTCCAGTGCTGTGCAGTGCTGACGGCAGTGTGGCCGGTGACGGTAACGGCGGAGGTGGCGGTGAAGAGCGCCACGATGGGGGATGTGCTTCGTCCCGCTGCGTCGGACACGGGCAGGGCCAACAGAATCGAGCCGACGGCAATGAGCCCGATGAATCCATAGAGGAGAATAAACTGGGGGGTAAAGATCTGCCTGGGCCGGCGTCTTGCCGGTTCCTCCACTTCCCTGGGCCGGAGTTCTTCCGCCCTGGGAAGCCGGACTATAGTGTCGTGAAGTCTTCGGCGAGGGTCTGGATTCACCTGTAGTCTCGACGCTGCAATTGATGAGCCAGGCTAATTCAATTCAGAAGGTTGCCTAATGGGAACCGGCTGAAACGGAGAGGTCCTATCGATTCTAGTTTCTGCATATCCGGGTGTCAATTGAAGGCAGGGCAATCGCATAAGTGAGTAAATTGTCATTCTGAGCTTGCCGAAGAATTTAAACTCCTCCCCACCAATTGGCTTTCGGACCCGTAGCGAGGCCTTGGGGAAGGATTTCAGGCCCTTCGGCAAGCTCAGGGCGACATAGTTTTGCCTTGTGGATACTGGCCGTCTGTAGGACGACTCTTTCATGCGATAGCCCTGCAATTGAAGGCGTGCGGATGGCAGGGTCGCAATAGGACCAAGAGGGGCTGCCAGCTCAGTAGCGTACCGTAATCCTCCGACATTCCAATGCAGCTGGATTGATGGGGAACGGCAACCGAGGTCAGGATCAGGGGTGGTTCGCGAACCACGGGGAAACCAGGAGACTCTTCTGAAAACGCTTTAAGGAATATTGGATTAACGCTGATCCGCAGCTACCTGCGTGGCGGAGGACCACCGCGATGATCCTCCCATACTTTGTAGCTCTTGCTTCCGGCGGGGCATGCTTTTCTGTGCTAATATATGGGGCAGCCGCTCACATAGAGGTGACAAGACATGACATCCGCGCCCCGACAGGTTGAACTCCGCTACAATCCGGTCGAAATAGACCGGAAGTGGCAGGAACGGTGGGCAAAGGACAACCTGTACCGTGTGGACGATGACGATACCCGACCAAAGTGGTACGACCTGACCATGTACCCCTATCCCTCGGGCGACCTCCATATCGGCCATTGGTATGCCATGGCTCCTTCAGACTGCCACGCGCGCTTCCGCCGAATGCAGGGCTACAACGTGCTTCATCCCATAGGATTTGACGCGTTCGGCCTGCCCGCGGAGAACGCCGCCATAAGCCGTGGCATCCACCCATACGGCTGGACCATGAGCAATATCGAAAATATGCGGGAACAGCTCAGGTCCATCGGGGCAATTTACGACTGGGACCGGGAAGTAATTTGCTGCCTGCCTGAGTACTACCACTGGAATCAGTGGTTTTTCCTCAAGTTCCTGGAACATGGGCTGGCCTACAGGGCAAACGCGCCGGTTGTCTGGTGCCCCTCGTGCCAGACCGTACTGGCCAATGAGCAGGTGCTCAATGGCAGTTGCGAACGGTGCAGCGCCGTAGTTACCCGCAGGGACCTGGAACAGTGGTTCCTGAAAATAACGGACTACGCTGACGAACTGCTGGACTTCAGTGGCCTGGTCGAATGGCCGGAAAAGATCCTCACCATGCAGAGAAACTGGGTGGGCCGGAGCGAAGGAGTCGAAATCAGCTTCGACATTTCCCACAATGGCCTGGACGACAGGGAAATCCGAACCTTCACGACCCGTATCGACACTATTTTCGGCGTCACGTTCCTGGTGCTGGCTCCCGAGCATCCCCTGGTGCCTCAGTTGACCACGGAGGAACAGAGGGAGCAGGTGGAGACTTACGTAAGCCAGGCGAGGCAGACGTCGGAGATAGAGCGCCTCTCCACTGAGAAAGAAAAGACGGGAGTGCCCCTGGGCAGCTTTGCCGTCAATCGCCTTAACGGCGAGCGAATCCCCATATACACCGCCGATTACGTTCTGACCACCTATGGCACCGGCGCGGTGATGGGTGTGCCCGCCCACGATGAACGCGACTACGACTTTGCCCGCAAGTACGGCCTGCCGGTGCGTGTGGTGATTGCTCCCATTGACTGGGACGGTTCGGAGCCAACCGCGGCGCACATCGGCCCGGGCTTTATGACCAATTCCGGCAAGTACGAGGGCATGACCGATGAGGAAGGCAAGTCGGCCATTGCCGTTGATGTGGAGGCCAACGGGTGGGGCCACCGAACTAAATCCTACCGGTTGAGGGACTGGCTGATTTCCCGCCAGCGCTATTGGGGCACGCCCATACCCATAGTTTATTGCGACACTTGCGGGATAGTGCCGGTGCCGGAAGAGGATCTGCCCGTATTGCTTCCGGAAGATGCGGAATTCAAGCCCACGGGCGAGTCCCCACTGGCCGACCATGAAGGCTTTCGGAATACGACCTGCCCCCGTTGCCAGGGACCGGCGCGCCGGGAGACGGACACCATGGACACCTTCGTGGATTCGTCCTGGTATATGCTCCGTTACACCTGCCCCAAATTTGAGGGCGGTCCATATGTGCCGGACATTCTGAAACAATGGCTTCCGGTTGACCAGTACACGGGCGGGGCGGAACACGCGGTAATGCACCTGCTCTATGCCCGGTTCTTCATAAAGGCCATGCGGGATATAGGACTGCTGGACTTTGATGAGCCATTCCTGCGCCTATTTAACCAGGGCGTTATCCTTGGCAACGACCATGAGAAGATGAGCAAGAGCCGCGGCAACGTGGTCAATCCCGATGAGGTGGTCGGCGTTATGGGCTCCGACGCCGTGCGCTGCTTCCTGATGTTCATTGGCCCCTGGGACCAGGGCGGGCCCTGGAGCGACGTTGGCATCAACGGGGTGGCCCGCTGGCTGAACCGCGTCTGGGCCCTGGTGGAACGCAATCCCCAGGACCTGGCTTCGGGCACACCGGACCCCCAGGCGGTTCGGGATACGCTGCGCATTCTGCATCAGACTATGCGCAAGTGCCACGCCGACCTGGACCGGTTCAAGTTCAACACCGCTATCGCGGCGCTCATGGAACTGGTGAATCACCTTAGCAAGGTCTGGGCTGAGGCCAGCGTCGATCCGGATACCTGGCGGGAGTGTGTTGAAAAGTTCCTGCTGCTGCTGGCCCCCATAGCCCCCCATATTTCCGAGGAGATGTGGGAGAGGACGGGTCATGCTTACAGCATTCACCAGCAGAGTTTCCCTGAATGGGACGAGTCTCTCGCCGCCGATGAGACCATTACCCTGGTAGTCCAGGTCAATGGCAAGGTGAGGGACCGGATTGAGGTCCCCGCCAACATTGACGAGTCCACGGCCAACGAACTGGCATTGGCGAGTTCGAAGGTGCAGCCCTATACGGAAGGCAAGGTTGTGGACAAGGCCATTTACGTTCCGGGCCGCCTGGTGAACGTGGTAGTGGTATAGGAAACGCTGCATTCACAGCCATTTTTGTTTACAAGTGATAGTTGATGACCCTGGTTCAAAAGTATGCCCTCCTGCCGGAGGAGATTGACCGACAGAGCCTGGAAATGGTCCAGGCGGACCTGCCCGCCGGTCTGCAATTAGCCAAGGACGAGCACTACGTCCTTTGCCGCATAGTGCGGGCCGAGGGCGACCCAGCCATTGCCGAGATGGTCCGTTTCAGCGAGGGCGCGGTCGAAAGGGGTTTGGAGGCCATCAGCGCGAGCAGGGAAGTCGTTACGGATGTTCGCATGGTGGAAATGGGAATATCCAAGGCTCTCCTGCGTCGCAGGTCGGTGGCCACCCGCTGCCTGATTGATGCGCCAGAGGTGGCGGCGCGGGCCGAACGGGAAGGAACTACGCGCTCGGTGGCTGCGGTCAGGGAGCTGGCCCCCCACGTTGCCGGGGCCGTTGTTGCGATTGGCAATGCCCCTACCGCCCTGCTGGCGCTGCTGGACCTGGTGGACGCCGGGGAAGTTTCGCCGGCGCTGGTGATTGGCATGCCTGTGGGATTTGTGGCGTGCCCAGAGTCCAAGGAGGAACTGGTAAAGCGGAATATTCCTTATATTACGATCCTGGGACGAAGGGGCGGCAGTTCCGCCGCCGCCGCCACGGTCAACGCCTTGCTGGAGTTGGCCGGATCCCGGGCGGCCAGCTAGCCGGACAACGTGGAAATTGCCGCTCCGGCCAGCACCTGGTTGTTGGTACAGTTGATTGTCGGGTAAGGTGAAGACTTGAACGAAACCAAAGCGCCCTGGGGCGTGATTCTCCTGGGACATGGCAGCCAGCGAGGCGCCAGTCCCCGTGAATGCTCCTGTGCCTGGCAGCAGCCTACGGCCGAAGAGGGCAGCCAGTTGAACGGGGGCGGCTCTGTCGCGGACTTGCCGGGCTGGCCCGTCTGGTGCCGCCGCTGTCCCAACACACCCCAGGGTTTGGGTGAGGTGGCCCGTCGGCTTCAGGACCGGCTGGGCGAGGAACAGGCCAGTGTCCTGTTGTCCTGCCTGGAGTTTATCGAGCCTTTCCCCGACGAAGCGGTGAAGTTACTGTCCCGGCAGGGTGTGAACCGGGTGATCATGTTGCCTTACCTCCTGGGACACGGCAAGCATGCAACAATAGAAATGGATGAAATGCTTGATGATGTGCGGGCCCAGTCGCCCCAGGTTGAGTTGCTGCTGGCCGATGGCCTGGGGGCGGACCCCAGGCTGGCGGACCTGATAGTGGAGCGAATCGGAAACATGGGCCAGGCGGCGCCCGAGCCACGGGACGGCGCCCCCGTGGGCATCTTGCTGGTCAAGGCGGGCACCCGCACGCAATACGACGACTGCCTCTGGCTGGCTGAACTTGGAAGAATGGTAGAGTCCCGAATGGGAGGAGGATACGCCGTGGATGTGGCCCAATCCCACTATGGCGACCCGACGATGGAGTTTGCCGCGGCCCGCCTGGTGGAAGAACGCGGAGTCAAGAGCATCATCTGCGCGCCATACATCTTCTTCCCGGGACTGATCCTTACCCGAAACGTGCTGGGAACCCTTGCCCAGCTTCGGGAGACCTACCCTTCGGTGTCCATGACCGTCGCACCACCCCTGGGAGTGGATGACCGGCTGATTGACGTCGCTGCCGACAGGGTGCGCGAGGTTTGGGGCAAGGGCTGAAAGCTGCAGAATGCCGATCGATAGATGACCGAGAATTCAGAAATACAGGAAAGGCCGGAAAGCGACTACAGTCGTCAGACTGTGCGTCGCCGGCAGTTGCGTACCGGTTACACGACCGGTTCCTGCGCGGCCGCGGCCGCAAAGGCGGCGGCCCTGAGCCTGTTGTCCGGCCAGCCGGTCACCGAGGTCACGATTCACCTGCCGGTGGGTCAGGATGTTACCTTCCAGGTAAATCGCTGCCAGCGGGAAGCTGGCGGTGAACGGGTCACCTGTTCCGTTATCAAGGACGGAGGCGACGATCCGGACGTTACCCACGGCGCCGAAATTTGTTCTACCGTCTGGCGTGATGCCAGCCTGGATGGGGCCGGTGTTCGCATTGTCGGGGGCCCGGGAGTTGGCACGGTAACCCGCCCGGGAACCGGGATAGAAGTCGGGGAACCCGCGGTTACCAGGGTGCCGCGACGGATGATAGCCGAATCCGTAGCCCAGGCGGCCGCTGACCAGGGCCTGGGATCCGATGCGGGCTTTGTGGTGCAGGTGTCAGTGCCTGGCGGCGAGGAAATTGCCACCAAGACCACCAATTCCAGGCTGGGCGTTTTGAACGGCATTTCCATCCTGGGAAGCACCGGTGTGGTCCAGCCCTTTTCGACGGCGGCCTGGAGGGCCAGCGTACACCTGGCCATTGACGTGGCGGCCACCAACGACCTTCCCTACCTGGTGTTATCCACCGGCACTCGCAGCGAGGAATACGCCAGGAACCACCTTGATTTGCCCGACATGGCTTACATCGAAGCGGGAATTTTCAGCGGTCCGGCAATGAAGCGCTGTGTTATGCGCAACGTGGAACGAGCCGCCCACGTAGGAATGGTAGGCAAGCTGTCGAAAATGGCCATGGGTTACTTCGTGACTCACGTGGCGGGGAACCAGGTGGACACCGAGTTCCTGGCAGGGCTGGCTGCCCAGTGCGGCGCGTCTGAAGACATCCAGGAGGAAATCCGCGGGGCCAGCAGCGCTCGCCACTTCCAGGAGATTGCCCAGGCCAACGGCCTTCTATCCGTCTTTCCGCTGATGTGCCGGATGGTCTGCGACGAAAGCCGGAAGCAACTGGGTGACGATGCCGATGCCCTGATTGTTGACGTTCTGTGCTTTGACTTTGAGGGCAACCTGCTAGGTCACGCCTCTACTTCCGAGGAAGGGGTCCCCCTGGCAGCCGGCGCCGGGGCCTAGGCAGCGGAGTTTGTCCCGACGGCTGCCCGGAAGCCTGGCAGGGTGCGGACAAGAAGGAAATGACGGGTCTGAAGCGCGCCTGGGGCCTAAAAGACAACGAGTTCGAGCAGCGCCGTCCCCTGCGGGGGCAGATTACCAAGCGAGAGGTGCGGGCGGTAAGTCTCTATTGCCTGGGGTTGCGTCCGGACAGCATTGTCTGGGACATCGGGGCTGGAACCGGCTCTGTGTCCGTGGAGGCCGCAGCTATCGCCCACCAGGGCCAGGTCTATGCCATAGAGAAGGACCCCGAAAGCATACCATTGCTGTCGGCGAACATAGATCGGTTCAGCGCCGGCAACGTGCAGATTGTGGAGGGAATGGCTCCCGAGGTTTTTGCCTCCTTGCCGGACCCTGATTCGGTTTTCGTAGGAGGGAGTGGCGGCCAGCTGCCCTCCATACTTCAGGAGTGCGCGGCCCGGCTTCAGGCCAGGGGCCGCATTGTAGCAAATTTCGCTACACTGGAAAGGACCAACGATACTTACCGGTGGTTCCAGAATAAGGGATTTCAGGCCGAAATCAGCATGATCAACGCGGCGCGAAGCAGGCCAATGCCTGATGGGTCGTTGCGATTGGAAGCCCTCAATCCCGTCTTTGTTGTATCCGCCTGGAAAGGTTGTCCGTCTTTAGAGGACGAGGCAGATGAGCACCGAAGCAGTTAATCCCAATTATGGCTGCCTTTATGGCATCGGCGTGGGCCCCGGTGATCCGGAGCTCGTGACGATAAAGGCCCAGCGCGTGCTGGCCAGTGTGCCAATTATCTGCGCGCCCCATGCCGATACCAGCCGTGACAGCTATGCCCTGTCCATTGCCCGCCGCTTTATTGATACGGAACGCCAGGAATTGCTGCGTTTCGGATTTCCTACTGATGACGCTGAAGCCGCTTCCCGGGTCTGGGAAACGGCGGCCGAATCGCTGGCAGAGCGGCTGAAGGAAGGGCAGGACGTTGCCTTCATTACCGAAGGCGACCCCATGCTTTTCAGCACCTTCTCCTACGTGCTGGAAAGCATTCGCACCAACCATCCTGATATTGCCGTGGAAATCATTCCCGGCGTCTCATCCGTTATGGCAGCTGCGGCGCGAGCCAGCCTTCCCCTGGTGACCCACGGCCAGCGCCTGGCCATTCTTCCGGCAGTTTACGGCATTGATGATTTGCGGGAAGCCATAGCCAACTACGACACCATTGTGCTGATGAAGGTCAACCGCGTATTGCTGGACGCCCTGGCCAACCTGGAAAGCCTGGGGCTGGCCGGCAAGGGCATTTACGTCCGGAGGGCCACAACCGAAAGTGAGCAGGTTGTTCAGGACCTGCACCAGCTAACCGAAGAGGACCTGGACTATTTTTCCCTACTGATCATCAAAAGGTGAAACCATGGCAGCAGGCAAGGTCTATTTCATAGGGGGCGGCCCCGGAGACCCCGAGTTGTTGACCCTCAAGGCGAAGAGGCTCATCGAAGAGGCGGATGTGGTAATTTATGCCGACTCTCTGGTGCATCCTTCAATTGTGGATTTCGCCAAAGAAGGCGCCCAGCTTTACGGCAGCAAGGACATGGACCTGGACGAAATCATGGAGGTAACTTTGGCTGCCGCCGCCGATGGAAAGTCGGTGGCCCGCATCCAGAGTGGCGACCCGTCGGTTTACGGCGCCATGCTGGAGCAGATGCGGGTGCTGGAAGGCGCGGGAGTGGACTATGAGATAATCCCCGGCGTGAGCGCAGCCTTTGCCGCTGCCGCCAAACTGAAGGCAGAGCTAACGGTGCCCGATGTAACCCAGACCATTATCATGACCCGTGCCCAGGGTCGGATAGCCATGCCCCCCAGGGAACAACTGCGGGACCTGGCTGCCCACGGCTGCAGCCTGATTATTTTCCTGGGCATTACCCGGATGCCTCGCATTGTTCGCGACCTTGAGGCCGCCGGTTACGCCAAGGACACCCCCGTGGCAATCGCTTACCGGGTGGGCTGGGAAGACGAGCAGTTCATAAGAGGCACCCTTGAGGACATTTCGGCCAAGGTGCGGGACGCCAAGATAACCCGCCAGGCCCTGATTTTCGTGGGCAAGGCCGTGGACCCGGACCTGCGCGACCCGTCCCTGATCTCGGACGAGGAATTCGCCACCTCCCACCTCTATTCGGGAAATTACACCCACCTCTTTCGCCGCTCCCGCGACCGGGACGCCGCAGGCGGGGATGCCGACCTGTCGCCGGCCGGTGTCAGCGACCAGGCCGTCGAGGACTGATTCCCGGCGCGGGATAGCCGGAGTCTCGGCTGGCACGTGAGCTTGCGATGGACAGCGTCACCGAAAAAGCGCCCAGAACCGCGTTGGTGGCCGTGTCCAGGGATGGCGTGCGCCTGGCCTCTCAGCTGGCCTCCCGGATGACCGGTGACGTTACATTGCACGTCGTTGACCGGTATGCGGAACTGGTCTCCCCCGGGCAAGTCAGCCGCCTGGAAACCTTTCCCCTCCCCATGAGGGCGGCTGTAGCCCGCCTGTTCGAGAGCTGTCAGCGGCTCGTTTTGTTCCTGCCCGTGGGGGCGGCGGTTCGCCTGGTTGCCCCGTTGATTCAGCACAAGCGCCATGACCCTGCGGTTGTTTGCATAGATGACGCCGGGCGTTTCGCGGTCAGCCTGCTGTCGGGGCACACCGGCGGCGCAGACGAGCTGGCCCAGGAATTGGCCTCTGTGCTGGGCGCCACCGCAGTTATTACTTCAGCATCTCATGTCAAGAATACCGTCGCCGTTGATCTGCTGGGCAGGGAGTATGGTTGGGAAATGGAGTCAGACTCTGTCAGCATTACCCGGGTCAGCGCTGCAGTCATTAACGGAGAACCGGTGGGCGTCTGCCAGGAAGCGGGTGAGCGGGGCTGGCTTTATTTGGGTATCACAGCTTCGGCAAATTTGAGGTCAAGTGCTTCGGTCGCGGAAATTGTCAACGCCGGCTGTTCGGCCGCCATGTTGATCAGCGACCGGGAGGGTGTCCTGGGAGAAGCTCGCGAACTGAACGGGGAGGGCATCCCGTCCGTAGTGTACCGCCCGAAGAGCCTGGTAGTCGGGATGGGTTGCCGGCGGGGAGTGTCTGCCCAACACCTGGAAGACCTCCTGTCCACCTCCTTGGAGGCCGCCGACCTGTCGAAGAAGAGCGTGAAGTGCATTGCGACAGCTGAAATCAAACGAGACGAAGCGGGGCTCATCGAACTGGCCGGGAAGTACGAGGTGCCCCTGGTATGTTATGGCGCCGACGACCTGAATGGCGTCTTTGCAAGGAATTCAGTCAACGCAAAGGCTGCGGCCGACGCAGAGCAGGAAGGCCTTCCCACTCCGTCGGCGGTTGCCCACGGGTTGCTGGGCGTATGGGGTGTTTCAGAACCGGCGGCGTTGCTGGCCTCCGGGGCGGAACGTCTCCTGGTAACTCGCCGGAAAACGGACCGGGCCACACTGTCGGTCGCCCGAATCCCCACTGAATGACCGGCCCAAAACGCTTCTGATAGGGAATATGCCTGTGGAAGAACAAGCACAAGCCAGTAAAAATGGGACCTTGTACCTGGTAGGACTGGGCCCAGGGGCCCCGTCGCTGCTGGCGCCCGGCGCAGTAGCGGCGCTGCAGGAATCTGAGGTTGTGGTCGGGTTTCGGGGCTACATGGAACAGATTGCATCCCTTACTGCCGACAAGGAAGTAGTCTCCATGGAACTGGGCCAGGAACTGGAAAGAGCCAGCCGCGCCGTGGACCTGGCCTATGATGGCGCCAGCGTAGCAGTAGTTTCTTCGGGCGACGCAGGGGTATATGGGATGGCCGGCCCGGTATTCCGCGTCCTGACGGACCGGAACTGGGATGGAGAATCGCCGGCCGTGATTACCATACCCGGTGTCTCCGCCCTGCAATCGGCGGCGTCGTTGCTGGGCTCCCCCCTGATGCAAGACTTCTGCGCCATTAGTCTCAGCAACCTGTTGACGCCGTGGGAAACGATTCAGCGGAGACTGGAGGCCGCGTCCCTGGGCGATTTTGTGGTGGCCCTCTACAATCCACGCAGCCGCCGCCGGGACTGGCAGCTGCTGGAAGCCCGCAGGATTCTTCTGGAACACCGGGAGCCGGACACACCCGTCGGGCTGGTCCGTGAAGCATACCGCGATGACCAGCGCATTGTGCTTACCGACCTGGGCAGTCTCGAAGAGAAGGCAGTTGAAGTGGACATGTTCACTACCGTAATCATCGGCAATTCCACCAGCTATGTTTTGAACGGCAAGATGGTGACGCCCCGGGGCTACGAGGAAAAAGTCAGGACCGAATAGCGGAGCTCGTGAGCTCAATCGAGAGTTGAGGAACAATATGCCACCGATCAGGAAGAACAACCTTAAGGAGAAGCTGGAAAGCGGCCAGCCTACAGTTACTATTTCAGGGGTCTTGAGCTCCGAAATGGTGGATTTCCTCGGCCCGCTGGGTTTCGACGGTATATGGCTGGAGTGCGAACATGGCGGGGTTACGTGGGAACAGCTGGGGGATATGACCCGGGCCTGTGACCTGTGGGGGGTCACCCCCATTACCAGGGTGAATGCCAACGAGCCCTGGTTGATCACCCGTACTTTGGACCGGGGTTCCATGGGAATTGTTACTCCACACATCAACACTAGGGCCGAAGCCGAAAAAGCGGCGAAGTCGTCAAAATATGCGCCACTGGGGTACCGGGGAATGTTCGGAGGCCGCCAGTCCTACGGCGTAACCGACTACTTTCACGGGGCCAACGACCAGAGCATGGTAATTGTTCTGCTGGAGGAAGTGGAGGCCCTGCAAAACCTGGACGAGATTCTGAAGGTTGACGACATTGACGTCTTCTTCGTAGCTCCCACTGACCTGGCGCAGACCATGGGGCACTTGGGAAATCCCGGGCACCCGGAGGTGCAGGCAGCCATCGACGGCGCCCTTGCTCGCATAGTCGGGTCGGGAAGGACTGCCGGAACCCTGGTGAACGACGGCAACGTTGAGGACTACATCGGGAAAGGTGTCAATTTCCTGATGACATCCTTCAACGCCTGGGTTGTCCGGGGGGCCAATGAGTTCCTCGGAAAAGTATCCGCGGCAGGACGATAGTCCCGCCAACCGGGCCGGCTCAGGGCCGGGCATGTTGGCTGCCGGCCTGGAGACGGCCGCTTAACCGCCTATTCCAGGGCATGTTCCTCTTCCCGGATAGCCTGTTCGTGGTCCTGGTTGAGGGGAAGGAGCAGGATGCTACCCAGGACGAAGAGGAAGGCGCAGATAAACAGCAGGCCGGCGTAACCTGAGTCAGTGGATACGAAGCGGTTGGACAGATCGACCAGCGGCCCCAGGGTCTTGGAAAAGGCCGCTCCACCAATGGTGGCCAGGTTGACAATCGCAATGTGCTGTCCCTCCCGGCCCGGAACTGCCATCTCGTTGGCCAGCGCCCAGCTGGCGCTCAGGACGGGACCAAGACACAGCCCGATCACGCTGGAAATGGCAACTACCTGAATGGTATTTGTAGCCCAGAAAATCAGGATAGATCCTGCGGCCGCTCCCGTTGCCCCGCCAATGATGACCGGTTTTCGCCCGATTCTGTCGGATATCCAGACCGCAGGGTAGAGACTCAGCGCCAGCGCCCCGCCAATGGCAATGACGGCCGTTCCCAGGGTCTGCGCCGGATTGCTCACCATCACCACGTCCCGCAGGAAGAACAGTCCATAGGTCGGAAACACGAAAGTGGCGGTAATCAACAGGAATCTGGAAAGCAGAAACCACAGCAGGTGAGGGTGCAGCCCCCGGGTTGGATGCCTGAGAGTGGTCGCTCCTCTGTGCAGGGCCCTTGTGGCCCTTTCCCTTGTAGCGGCAATGGATGAACTGACCAGCACGGTGACAATCAACGTTCCGCCCAGCACCCCGAAGGTGATGCGAAGCCATTCGACGGATTCGGGCCCTCTGTAGAAACTGATGAGGCTGCCGCAAACGGCAACCAGGACCACCGCGCCGATGGCATCGGCAAGTATCTTGAGGGAGGAAGCCGCACCGATGCGACTTGACGGCACCAGGTCGCCAATGAGGGCCAGGTAAGGGGCGT
>JAPPJA010000020.1:0-5341 GCA_028874675.1 Chloroflexota bacterium | reverse complement strand
GGTGAAAGACAGGCCGGTCAATCCAAGGCAAACGCAAAGCACGCCCCCCAGCATGTAAGGCACGCGCCGGCCCAATGGAGACCGGGTGCGGTCACTGTAAGACCCGACGATGGGCTGTACCAGGGCCGCGGCCAGCAGACCGCTGAAACCCAGGGCCCCGAGCATGGAGTTCTTTGCCCCCTCAGGCGCGATTTCCAGTACCAGCGTCGGCAGGATGATGGTTTCCATGGTCAGAAAGAAACCGGTAATGCCGAAGCTGAAGGCTCCCAGGCGCAGGAAGGCCAGGATGTTCCAGTTCAGATGGGGTTGTGTTTGAGCTTGGTCCATTTGGTAGAATCCGGGCGATGAGCCCTTGAGTCAATTGAGGCAAAAACAGGCTGCGGCACACCGAACGGGGATTCGGCAATGCGGGCCTTCAAATATTCTACAGTATGTATTTTGTGGTTTGCCATAAGCAGGATGTTATATCGGGCCGGAATGGCTCTGGTGCTCCGGATGGAAGAGTGAGGGAGTATGGAAATTTGCTCTCTATTGCCTAGCGGCACTGAAATACTATATGCGCTGGGCCTGGGCGATCAGATAGTCGGGGTAACCGACCTCTGCAACTATCCCCCGGAAGTCAGGGAGAAACCGGTGGTGTGCCGAAGCCGGATTGATGTCGACACGCTGTCCAGCCAGGAAGTGGAAGCAATGATGCGCCGCATTCTGGAGGCTGGCGAAAGTCCATATGAGCTGGATGGAGAGTGGATCTCCAACAACTCTCCGGAGGTGGTTCTGACCCAGGACTTATGCTATTTCTGTGAGGTCGATGCGCAGACGGTAGGCCGCACCGTGGAACAGATGCCCATGCCTCCGGAGGTGGTTGTTCTCAATCCCCGGACCTTGCCGGAGATTTTCGATTCCATAGGCCAGGTGGGCAAGACCTGCGGCGCCCCTCAGCCGGCATCGGAACTGGTCGCAGACCTCGAGGAAAGGGTAGCGCGAATTGAAGGCGCCCTGGCCGCCGCCAGGAAACGGCCAAGAGTCTTTTCCCTGGAGGGAATAAATCCAATTGTAGTCGGCGGGCACTGGATACCCGACCTCCTGCAG
This sequence comes from Chloroflexota bacterium, assembly GCA_028874675.1. Taxonomy (GTDB): domain Bacteria; phylum Chloroflexota; class Dehalococcoidia; order Lucifugimonadales; family UBA3495; genus Bin22. The sequence continues at coordinate 4,252 of JAPPJA010000020.1, read as the reverse complement.
CGAGCTGGGGGCGTCATGAACATGTTTCAGCCCGGCTGCCCTGCCACCCGCCTGACCTGGCCGCAGGTAGTTGACTACGCTCCCGAAAAGCTGTTTGTGGACCTGTGCTCGTCGGGCCTGGACCGGCACAAGACCGAGATTCCCTGGCTGGCTTCTCAAGCGGGTTGGGAATCTCTACCGGCCGTGCAGTCAGGGGAGGTGTACCTCATTGACCATGTGTATTTCAGCGTGCCCGGCCCGAGAATAATCACGGGCCTGGAAATACTGGCGCAACTGACCCACCCTGAACTGTTCGATGGACTCATCCCACCGGATACTGTGCTGAAGCTGGATGCGTCAGCCGCCAGGACTGCGGCGCCGGATGAAATTGGCGAATGCTTCACGGCCTGGCCCCGGTAGCTGTCCCACCTTCCGAGGTCTGCCAGGCCTGGGTGGCGGGTACGCTCACGTCAACAATGTAGTCGTCGAGTGATCCGGGAGGGACCTGCGCTCACAACGGTGCAGGGCCTGGACTGAGGCTCATGGGGAGTTTCAGCGGAATCCCCGAGAACGTAGTAGCAGGTTGCTGGTGCAAGGGTTATAATTGGGCAAATCACAAAGGGAAGGTCTGGAACTTGACTAGCAGAGATGATTTCAGGTCGGCAATGTCCCTCTTCGCCACCGGGGTGACCGTGGTTACCTCGATAGATGACGATGGAGTGCCCCACTCCATGACTGCCAATTCCTTTACTTCAGTTTGCCTGGACCCTCCAACGGTGCTTATCTGCGTCGCCCACGGTACCCATACTTACGGGTATGTAGAGCGCAGCGGCAAGTTTGGAGTGAACATCCTGGGAGAGAACCAGGAGGAGCTGGGTGTATATTTCGCCAAGCGGCCAGAGGACCGGCAGGAGGGCACCGAATACCACTACACCATTGCCCAGGACCAGTTGCCGATGCTGGACGACTCCATGGTGTTCTTTGGCTGTGAGGTAGTGGGTTCCCACGTTTACGGAGACCACACTGTTTACATGGGCGAGGTGAAGGAAGTCATTCGCAACGAAGAAGCCAATCCCCTGATGTTTTACAAGAGCCGCTGGTACCACCCCAACGACCGCCAGGAATAGCCAGGCAAAGAGGACTGCGGCTGGAAATGCAACAGGCCGGGTACGCTACCAGCGTACCCGGCCTGCTTTTGATTACGCCCGCGGGAATATTTTTCCCGGAGACTGCCTATCCCCGTTTCAGGGAGGACACAAACTCCTCGATACTGGCGTTCACCTGCTTGTATTTCTGGAGTTGCACGAAGTGAGACGCCCCCGGGACAACCACCTTCCTGGCTCCGGAAATCTTGTCAGTCAGGTAGTCGGAGTACTTTACGGGTGTCATTGTGTCTTCTGAACCGCAGATTACCAGGGTGGGCAGGTCAATTTTCTGTACCTCGTTCATCACGTCAAACTGGTCGCACGCCATAAGGTCGTTGAGTTCAACGCCGGGCCCAATTTCCATAGAACGGCGCTTCAGGGACTGAACCATATCGGGTGCAACGCCCGGGTAGTAGGCCATCTGGTTTTCCAGCCACTCCGAAGTATCCTCTGCGGATTCCCTTCCCAGCTTGAGGTAGTCCGGGTGAACCCGCAGGCGGGCTCCCGTACCCATAAGGACGATTCCCTTGACTTCTTCCGGATAGCGAAGCGCATACAGCATGCTGATGGCGCCGCCCATGGAATGCCCGCAAATCACCATATCCTTGTAGCGGCGGGCGGTCGTAAATCCTCTGACCCATTCCAGGTACTGTTCAATGCTGGGACAGGGTTGACCGTTGGGATGGCCGGGCAGATCCAACGCCTTGGAATTGCGGAAGTGCTGCAGTTGGTAATAGAAGGCCAGGCTTGAACTGCCCGCTCCGTGGATAAATACCAACTTCAATTCGTTTCCTCCGAATTTGTGTGCCCTGATCTGACTGGATTGTCAAATTCATGGCATATATTTATATCGAAAATGCAAACCCGACAGATTATATGAGATAAATAACCGCAAATCAAGGGAGCTACCAGCTCAAGCGCTGGTAGCTCCCTTGATAGACCTTCGCTATCGCGAAGTGGTGGGTCAGGCCAATGCCTTCACGGCATGTCCTGTATCTGCGGCCTAATCTTCCTCATCAGTTACGGCGCCCTCTGCGGGTTCGTCGTCCGGTACTCCATCGAGAGCTTCCACCTCGTCCGATTCCTCCATGGCCGGTTCGGTTGGAGCCGCCGCTTCCGGCTGTGCGGCGGTGGCATTCTCGGCGCCGGCTCCTCCGGTGGAATAGTCGTTCTCCGTGAAGCAGGCGACCGAAGCAACGTAGTCGTCGGGCTCCCGGTCGCGCCAGACAATGACCCCTTGGGTGTACCGGCTGTTAGTCACCTTCACGTCTTCCAGGTTGATGCGCACCACCTGCGCCTTGGCCGAAATTATGAAGACCTCCTGGCCCTCGTCATCGGTAACCACACGGGAGGCGGCCACCGGTCCGGTCTTTTCATTTACCCGGAAGGTGCGCACCCCCTGGCCGCCGCGACCATGCCGTGGATAGTTCTTCAAGGGGGTTGACTTGCCGTAACCGCCCTCGCTCACCACTAATAGATGGCCTTCCGGGGTTACCGTGGACATACCGACCACCCTGTCGTCGGAAACCAGCTTTATTCCCTTCACCCCTCCTGCGGAACGGGAACGGGGCGTCAGGTTCTTTCGAGGGTCTTCGCAATTGCGGAACTGGAACAATATGGCCTGTCCCTTTTCGGTCACCATTACGACTTCTTCGGAGTCGCCCACCTGGGATACGCCGACAAGTTCGTCTCCGTCCTCCAGGTCCATCACTATGAGGCCTGAAGGGCGTATGTTGGTTAGCTCGCCTTCCTTGAGGGCTTTGATCTCGCCCAGCCTGGTGGCCAGGACAAGCATGGAACTGTCCCGGGCGTTCTTCACCGGCAGCATGGCCTGGACCTGCTCGTTGCGCGCGATGGGGATAAGGTTGACCAGCAGGGTGCCCCGGCTGGTACGGGAAGTGTCTCCCTGAATCTGGTAGGCCTTCAGGGGATACACCCGGCCACGGTTGGTGAAAAACAGCAGCGTGTCATGGGTATCCACCACCACTAGGTCCATCAGAGCGTCGTCTTCCCGGGTAGTCATCCCCCTTACGCCCTTGCCGCCCCGGTTCTGGGTGCGGTAGGTATCGCAGGGTACCCGCTTGATGTAGCCCCGCTGGCTCAGGGTTATCATCACGTCCTGGTGGGGTATGAACTGCTCGGCAGTCTGTTCGCCAACCTCTTCCACTTCAATACGGGTCCGGCGCGCGTCGCCGAAGTCCTTCTTGAGCTTGCGCGTTTCCTTCTTGATCTCATTCAGAATCTTGCGGGGGTCGGCCAGAAGGGCTTCCAGGCCTGCAATGGTCTTTTGCAGTTCGTCGTGCTCGTTCTGGAGGCGTTCCCGTTCCAGGGCCGCCAACCGGCGCAGCTGCATGTCCAGGATAGCCTGCGCCTGGACCTGGCTGAGGTCGAACTCGTCCATCAGGTTGGTGCGGGCGCTCTCGGCGTCGGCGGATGTGCGGATAATCTGAATTACCTGGTCCATCACATCCAGGGCCAGCAACAGGCCCTGCAGTATGTGGTCCCGGTCGCGCGCGCGCTGGAGCAGGAATTCCGACCGGCGGCGAATGACCTCCTGGCGATGCTCAACGAACAGGGTGAGGGCCCGCTTGAGGGGCAGCACCTGGGGTTGGCCGGCCACCAGGGCCAGCATAATGGCGTTGAAGGAACTGCGCAGGGCGGTGTGGCGATAGAGGTTGTTCAGGACGATATTCGCCTGGGCGTCGCGGCGCAACTCGATGACCACCCGCATTCCCTGGCGGTCGGATTCATCCCGAATGTCCGAAATACCCTCAACCCGCTTGTCCCGGACCAGCTGGGCAATCTTTTCCACCAGGTTAGCCTTGTTCACCTGGTATGGCAGCTCGGTGACGATTATGCGCTGGCGACCGCCCCGAATTTCCTCTATTTCGGTCTTGGCCTCCATCACTATCCGGCCCCGGCCGGTGGTGTAGGTATCTATGATTCCCTGCCTGCCCCGGATGTACCCATGGGTGGGGAAGTCCGGACCCGGGATAAGCTTCATCAAGTCCTCGGTGACACAGTTGGGGTGGTCAATAACATGGCAGACTGCGTCGCAGATCTCTCCGAGGTTATGGGGCGGCAAGTTGGTCGCCATTCCCACGGCAATTCCGGTGGCCCCATTGACC
>JAPPJA010000521.1 GCA_028874675.1 Chloroflexota bacterium | reverse complement strand
CTCGATTTCGTCGAGGGGGTAGTTGTTCATGTCGATGACGTTGTCCAGCATGCGGACGCCGGTGCGGACGGCCCCGGCCAGCCGGTCCCAGTCCATCACCACGCTGTCGTCCAGGTACTTGACCATGCGGGCCACGTTCAGGGAGCCCAGGTTGCAGGACTCGAAGGGGAGCAGGGGCTGCTCGCCGCAGGGGTTGGTGCTTTCGATACTGCCCAGCTGGGGGTTGGGATTGTCGCGATTTATCCGGTCCAGGAACACGATACCGGGGTCGCCGGTCTGCCAGGCCATCTGCACCATTTCCTGGAAGACTTCGCGGGCGTTAAGCTGGCCGGTTACTTCGCCGGTGCGGGGGTTGACCAGGTCATAGGACTGGCCGCGTTCCACGCGCTGCATGAAGTCTTCGGTGACGGCTACGGAGATGTTGAAGTTGACCAGGTGCTCGCCGTCTTCCTTGGAGTGGATGAACCGCAATACGTCCGGGTGGTCCACGTTGAGGATGCCCATGTTGGCGCCGCGGCGGGTGCCGCCCTGCTTGACCACGTCGGTGGCGGCGTCGAAAGCGTTGATGAAGCTGACCGGGCCGGAGGCCACGCCGCCGGTGGAACCGACCACGTCGCCCTCGGGACGCAGCCGGGAAAAGGAGAACCCGGTTCCGCCGCCGCTCTTGTGAATAAGAGCGGTTTCCTTGACGCGCTCAAAGATGGAGTCCAGGGAGTCGCCCACGGGCAGGACGAAGCAGGCGGAAAGCTGCTGCAGCTCCCGGCCGGCGTTCATCAGCGTGGGCGAGTTGGGCATAAACTCCAGCCGGCGCATGACGGTGTAGAACTCGTCCTCCACCGCCTGGCGTTCCTCTTCAGTAACGGGCTGATAGTTCAATTCCGCCAGCGACAGGTTGTGGGCGACCCGGCGGAACATGCCGTCCGGGTCTTCCAGCACGTTGCCCTCCCTGTCCTTGGACAGGTATCGTCGCCGGAGCACCACTTCGGAGTTTTCGGTGAGTTCCGTGGAACGACTGTTAATCGTTTCAGCGATTCCCGAGGCGACCATTGCCACACGGACGCGCCGCCTGATTTCCTCTCCTGAAATCTCTACATTATTCTGGACCGTCGCCATTATTCCCTACCCCTTCCACTTAACGTAAAAATCATTAATCTTCTTTCACCAGCCTAGCTGGCTGCCGAGGTCTGTTTGACCCTTCCGGCCAGCGCCAGGTCCAGAGTTATACCCCAGTGAAAGTACATCTCAGGGACCCAGCGAGCCGGGCCCGCAATTCTTGCCGCCATTCGCCCCAGCAATCCGGCCAGGAAGGGCCTGGCCACCGACCGGCGCTCCAGCGCGGTGATGACCGACCTGGTTACCACCGCTACGGGTCCCAGCACCATCCGGTGGATTACGCCCGACCGCAGTTCCAGGCCCCGACCGGACAGGGAGAGCTGAATGGCGTCTGCCAGGTCCTTCAGCGCCCCGTAGGCCAGCCGGTGGCCGGATACCAGTTCAATTGTCAGACAGTCACGTTCGGTCCAGCATCGCTCCACCGGAAAGGCCTGGGCCAGTTCGGCGGTCAACTGGTTCTCACACCCCTGGGGCATGGGCTGGCACTGAACGTGAACGATGTATTTGGTTTGTTCAGCCATGTGTTTTCGCTTGGCTCCCGTGTTAGATGGATTTTGGCCGGGCCGCCCGCTGGCCGCCCGTTATGTGCGCTTTGACTGTCCCTTCCGGTTTTGAGCAGCAATGCTCACACAATCCCCAGCGGTGCCCCCTTCGGCTCGAAGGGAAAACACCTCCACCCCCATCTCTAACGTCAATGCAGACTATCGTCCCGTCGGGACGATCAAAACTTGTTGTGGCAAACCGGGGCCAACCATGACCCCGTTCTGAAGCGGTTAACCGGAGCTGTTGCCGCCGCCACACCGGAGCCGGGCTTCATGGATCTTCGCCCGATTCCTCCCACTGTTTTAACACATTTGTTCCAGTTTTACACCGGGCAACTGTCAGCAGCTCCGCCGGCGGAGCGTTTCCCGCTTCCGCCGGCGCACCCGATTGACGGGTAAGGCTGGTCGTTTGGCTGCTGCTATGGCTGATTGTTGATTCCATCTGTTGCCGCATGTTGTAAAACCTGGTCTTGCGCCGGGCCTGCCTGTTCTACTGATTCCTGCGCGGCCCGGCCGGTTATCGGACTGCCGTTGCCTGGTTACACCTGGTTCAGATCGTCCAACTCCACGGGCATGGCGAACCAGCAGGCCACCAGGCTGGCCCGGACCTCCTTGTCGATATCTTCCTGGAGGTCCGCAATGGGGTTGGAGTACTGTTCGCTTTCAATATCCAGGGAGTCCTCGTTCTCGGCGACCATGTCTTCGGAAACTGGCAGCCGGAGCAACAGGTCCTCCAGTTCGTGGACTCGGGTGTTATGGCTCAAGAGCCGGGTCAGGGCAGAAACCTGGGCGCTGCTAGGCATTTGCAATGCTCCTTCAGTGTTCCGGACCCGCCTTGGTGAAGCGGGCAGGCGAGATGATTATTCTTCTCCCATCGGTCCGGGTCCCTGATCGGTCAGCTCTCCCGTTTCTGCGTCGCCCTGGGGCTCTGGTATCTGCCCCAATCCCAACTCCCCTGCATCCGGTCCGGAGTCGGTGGCGGCGGTTTCCCGTTCCTGCCGGCCCCTGGACCTGGCCCTGCCTCGGCGTTGCCTGCTGGGTCCCGGTTGTATGTGCGGAAGGGTGAGCTGGGTACCGCCCCCCTCGCGCAAGTCCTTGACGACCTCTTCGAAACTCTCGATATCCTGAAAATCCCGGTAAACGCTGGCATACCTGATGTACGCCACCCGGTCCAGGTTCTTCAGTTGTTCCATCACCACCTCGCCGATCTGGCTGGCGGCCACCTCACCCTGCCCCTGAAGTTCTCCCTCGATCTCCTCTACCAGTCTTTCGATAGCGTGGGCCGGAACCGGTCGCTTGGCGCACGCCTTGCGAATGCCTCCGGCAAGTTTTTCCCGGTCAAATTCCTCGCGGCGGTTATCCCGCTTGGTAACCATTACCGCGTTGGAATGGATGCGCTCATAGGTGGTAAACCGGCGCAGGCATTCCAGGCACTCCCGGCGGCGCCGAATGCCGTTTTGCACGTTTCTCGAGTCCGTAACCCGGGAATCGGAGAAACCACAGTAGGGGCACCGCATTTTCCTTTTCCACTTTCTAAAACTTTTTTAAGACTTGTTTGAAAAATACCCTATCTGGTATTGCGATGTAGCTCGCCTACCAATTATGGTATCCGATGTTTAACTTTTTTGTAGGCCGGATTCTAGTCTTACCCTGAATGTTCAGTCAAGGCATTTTGGAGCAGACAAAACCGATTTTTGCGAGTTTTCACCAAGTCTTCAGTCTGCGCCGCCGCGCCGAAAAGACGCCGAGGCAGGGGCAGGGGAGCAGGAAAAACATAGGTAACTCATAGCCGGATTCCCGCGGACGAGCAGGCGCCGCGATCCGGGACGGAGAGCGAGTTGCCGGGCCAAAAGAGAGAGGCCGCCCTGGCCCCGAGGTTGGCGATGGCGGGGAAAGATTCAGGGATACCGGAGGGAGCCGGGCCGGCGGGGTGGGCGGCGCAAAAGCAAAAAAGGAGGGCCCCCCCCGGGGTGGGGGGGGGGGAAAAAAGGTTATGGGGCGGCAAAAAAGTGTTTTTAAAAAAAAAAAGG
>JAPPJA010000441.1:3337-3693 GCA_028874675.1 Chloroflexota bacterium | reverse complement strand
GCCCAGGTGCGCGCCACCCGCGCCAACGACCCCTTCCGCACCGGCCCCGTGGACGACGAGACCTACCAGGCCATGATTGACGACAACCGCATGGTCATCGGCAGCCCCGACACCGTCATCCGCAAGGTCCGGGAAGTGTTGGAAATGGTGCGCCCCGGCATCCTCGCAGTCTGGACCAACGACGGTTCCATCACGCACAAGGACACCATGCGCTGCCTGGAGCTTATGGACCAGGAGGTCCTCCCCGCCATCCGCCAGATCGGCGACGAGCTGGAGCTTCCGGGGCCCTTTGACGTGGACCCGTAAGGCCAGGACAGCAAGCAACTGGTTCGAAAGTAAGCTGCCCGCCGGTGAAT
>JAPPJA010000441.1:3006-3327 GCA_028874675.1 Chloroflexota bacterium | reverse complement strand
CTGTTTCTAATTTACCCGCCCCGCGGTTGACTGGCGGGCGGCCCGTCCCGGTTCCAGTCCCTATATTGCACTACGCGTTCCGGACGAAGGATGCCCATTGCCCGGATTTCTTTCTGAAGCGAAAGGGTCCGGTGGAAGGAGCTTATGTCACAATGTCCGAGAAGCTGCGGGGTGACAGCACTGGAATTCCGCGGAATGGATGGAGTTCCAGCATATCCTGGTCGCCGCTTACGATATGGGAAGCCTGGCCGCTGACCGCCAATTCAAGGAACTTGTCGTCCTTGGGGTCTCGGCAAATTGCTATGGAAACTGTAATCTCAA
>JAPPJA010000441.1:0-2996 GCA_028874675.1 Chloroflexota bacterium | reverse complement strand
CGGTTGCTTCTTCCGAATGCAAATAGCGGCTAAGCCGGGGACGAAACAGAACGGTTCTCAGTTCGGAGGCAGTGTTTGCTGGCATGAGCAAACATCCGTAGTTGATGGCATGATTCAGGACTTGCCCGGGGAGCGACGACGAAAACAGCGCTGCACTAACCAGTACATTGGTGTCCACAACAACGCGTAATTTATTCCTCATCCCGCAAAATTGATTCCAGGATTTCCTCCGTTAACCCACGGTCTGCAACGCGAGCGCTGATTTCCTCGATCACGTCCCCAAGCGGTCGGGGAGGATTTGCGATAAAATCCTGCAATTGCAGGCTCAACAACATTTCAATTCTCTGGCGGTCCTGGGCGGACGCTTCCGTATAGACCTTGGCTACTTCGGCGTCCACTTGGATGGTAATCGGTACGGTTGCCATGGCCAATTATCTCTTCCGGTCCCAACTTTTGTCGTTTCCACTATACGCCGCGCTTTGCTTCTCTCGCTATCTACTCGACTTCTTCGCCTCCGATGGGATAATTTCACCATAGTTGAGCTAGTATCTGCTGGACTGGCAATTGGGGCACTCACAGCCAGCCGTCCTCACTCCCCTCAGGTTGACCCCTACCGCGCTCTTGCTTATAGTGCGGGTAATTCGAACCACCGAGGCATTTCCTGGTCCCTGGAGTGTCGGAAAGAATGCCTGCGGCGCCAAGGAGCGCATTATGACTCAGCCAAATGCACCTCCCGTCAACCTGGAAACCCCCAGGAACATAGTATCGAGGCCGGTGGGCGATGACACCGTCTTGACCCTCATTGGAGCGGGCGACCACACCCGCGGTCCCTGGCCCTTCGTCACTGGCATCCCCAACCTGAAAACCGACCTGGCCGGCCCGCCGGCCCAGTACCTGTCGGTGGCCGCCTGGGCTGCTTGAACGGTGGTAACGGTGGTAGGCGTGGCCTACCGCGGCGGCATTCCCCTCGAAGACATCGAGGTTGACTTCGAACTGGAACCCCTGGAGCGCGCCGGGTCCATTGGCTTTGGAGTGCGCGAACTGGTCACCCTGAAGGGCGACCTGACCGAAGGCCAGCGCGTCCGGCTGCAGCGGGCCTCTCGTTACTGCCCCGTGGCCCAGGCCCTCACCAAGGGCTCCATGCAGATTGAGGACGAAGTCCAGTGGCGCTCCGGCGAGATAACCGCCATCCCGGCGTCCCGTGGCAACCTGCCGGACCTGGAAGGTACCCTGCCTGTAATCCAGCCGGGCACCGTCCACGGCAGCTACCTGCTTGACACCAGGGAATACAACCCGGACGGGGTCATGGAACACGAAGGCGAGGCCAAGGTTTACATAACTACCCGCAACCTGACCCACCACAGCCGGTGGACGGTGCTGGCCGGTCACAGCTCTCCGGGCCTGATTCCCCCGCCCTTCCCCTCTGCCCACGCCGGCTGGGCCGCTTCCACCGCCACCACCTTGACCAGCCTCCTGCCCCTTGAAGATGAGCAGGACACCCGGGACATCCAGGTGGAAGTGGGCCTGAATATGTCCGGCGGCCGCGACCTGTCCCAGACCAGCGCGGCCGAGGGCCGGATCGTCCACCGCAGCGCCGTCCGTCGCGTTGTTGTTCCCGGCACTCCCCGTTCCATGCCCATCGAGACCGTCCAGGCCGCCCTCCAGCGCGACCCCATTACCATAGCCTACCTCGAGGGCGGCATCCTCCTCGACGAACAGGTGGTAATCGGATAGGAGATCTTCAATTGATTGCGTTTCTTCGCCAGCCGGAAAGGCCGGAAAGGCGCAGCTATTTCTCAATGTGTGTATCAGGGCTGTCCCTGCGTCCGCCCTCCTCTTAATGGTAGGGATCGCCAGTTAATGGTAGTGACCGCCAGGCAATCTGAACCGAGAGTAAAGGTGAGGCCATGAGCTCAAACCCCTTCCGGCTGGAAGAAGCAACTATCGCCGACCTGCAAGCTGCCATCCAGGCTGGCCAGACTACCTGCGTGGAGATTGTCCAGGGCTACATCGACCGCGTGCGGGCCTACAACGGAGTCCCCAGCGTGCTCGTAACTGAGGACGGGGCTCCCATTCCCGACGCCACCGGCACGGTCCGGGGCGGCGACCCCATTCGGTTCCCCACCGAGACCGTCCAGGCATCCGAAGTCTTCCCCGACCTGGACCAGTACCAGGGCAAGCCCCTGGAGTTCGGCCGCATGGAGTCCACCGCCTCCGACCCATCGGTCCAGCAGCAGTACGGCATGATTGTCGCCAGGAAAAACGCCGGACAGGTCAATGCCCTGGCCACCATCAACATCCGCGGCGAGCGGTCCGTCACATGCAAGGGGGACTTCGACCGCCATCCCTCCCAGGGGTCGCTCCCTCCCGACGCCCCTCCCGTTTGCGAGCACTTCCGCCACTTTCCCGATGCTCTGGAGCGCGCGGCGGAGTTGGACGCCCAGTACGGCGCCAACCCCGACCTGGAAGCCATGCCCATGTACGGCGTCACCTTTTCCTTCAAGGACCCCTTTGATACGAAGGACATGCGCTCCACCGGCGGCGGCGACGCAGCTTACGACATTGACTTCCCGGCCCGCGACCACGTCCTGGTGGAACAGCTTCGCAACAAGGGCGCCATAATCTTCGCCAAGGCCGTTAATACCGAGTACAACGGCCGCGCCGGCGACCCGGGCGGACGCCACACCCCCGACAAGATACTTCCCTCGGTGCTGGGCTACCAGCGCAGCAGCTGGGGCGGCAATCCCTCCAATCCCTACGACACCTCCCGGTCCGCGTCCCTCGGATCCAGCTCCGGTTCGGCCCTTTCGGTAAGCGCCAACATGGTCATGGCCAGCCTGGGCGAGGAGACTCGCGCCTCCACCCGTGGCCCCGCCAACCACAATTCGGTGGCCCTCATCCTTCCCCACAAGGCCATGCTGGGCTTTGACGGCGGGGCCATCGGCGCCGACATTTACTGCGATCGCAGCGGCATCCACTGCCGCGCCATCCAGGAT
>JAPPJA010000316.1 GCA_028874675.1 Chloroflexota bacterium | reverse complement strand
GGCCTGCCGTCGCCCCCAGGTCCAGGAACGGCTGACCGGTCAGGTAGCCGACGCCATTTGCGCAGTGCTGGCTCCCCACGGTGTGGCGGTGGAACTGGAGGCCGAGCACCTGTGCATGGCCATGCGCGGCGTGAGAATGCCCGGCGCCAGGATGGTCACTACCGCCGTACGGGGCAATTTCCCCGATGGCAGATGGACCCGCGAAAGCCTTTTGGCCTTGCTGCGGAGGGATTCCTGATTTGACCCAGGGCCTGGACGCTACCCCCCTGAACTCCTTCGAGGAGATTCGCAGCGAATGGCTGGATTTGCTGGAAGAATGCCCTGTTAATACCTTCTACCTGATGCCCCAGTGGCAGGAAATCTGGTGGGAGGCCTTCCGCGACAGCCGCGAAATGGCCGGCTTCTACCTCAAGCAGTCCGACGGTGTCGCCGCCATCGCGTCCCTGGCCCGCCAGGGCGACGAAATGTCCTTCGTGGGCAACACCGAAACCTTCGACTACAACGACTTTATGATTCGTCCCGGCATCGAGGGCGACTTCTTCTCCGCCCTGATGGGCTGGCTGGGCCAGGAGGACATCCGGGCCCTGGAGCTGCCTTCGCTGATCGAGAACTCCCCCACCCTCGAATTCCTGCCCGGCGTGGCTCGCCAGCAGGGCTATTCGGTGGAAGTAATCGAGGAAGACGTGACCCCCGGCCTGGAACTCCCGGACAACTGGGACCAGTACCTGGCCGGCCTGACCAAGAAGAACCGCCACGAACTGCGGCGCAAGCTCCGGCGCCTGGAAGGTGTCGAAGGGTGGCGCTGGTACTGTGTCCAGGACCCGGAAACCATAGACGCGCGCCTGGACGATTTTCTGGCCCTGATGCGCCAGAGTGACCCGGAGAAAGACGCCTACATGACCTCCGAACGGGAGGCCTTCTTCCGTCGCATTGCCCGCCGCACATCTGAACTGGACATGCTGCGCCTCTTCTTCCTGGAAATGGACGGGCAGGACGTGGCAACGTCCCTCTGTTTCGACTACAACGGCACCCGTTTCCTCTACAACAGCGGCTATAATCCCGAATACGGTTACTACAGCGTAGGTCTGCTGCTCAATGCCCTGTGTCTCCGCGAGGCCATCGAGCAGGGCAAGGCCTACTTCGACTTTCTGCGAGGACCCGAGCCCTACAAGTACCACCTGGGCGGCCTGAACCGCACCATTTACCGCATGGTTGTAAGTAAACCCTGAGGGTAGGCTTTCGGTGAGCGAAGCAAGAGTAGCCTTCATATCCTTTCACGCCAGCCCCCTTGCGGCTCCGGGCGAAGGCAAGGCCGGGGGTATGAACGTTTACGTCCGGCAACTGGCCCGGGCCCTGGGCAACGCCGGCATCCCCGTTGACGTATTCACCCGCGAGCACCGCCCGGGCGCCACCCCCGCGGACATGGTGGAATACCTCTCCGGCAACACCCGGGTCATCCACCTCCCGGCTGGCCAGCCCGAAACGCCCATGGAGGACTTTTTCGACCTCCTCCCCTGCTTCCTGGCTGAAATGCAGGACTTCACCCGCCGGAACGGGTTGCAGTACCGTGCCGTACACTCCCACTACTGGCTTTCGGGGTGGCTGGGGCAGGCATTCAGCCGCTGGCTGGATATCCCCCACGTCATCACCTTCCATACCCTGTCCCGCATCAAGATGCAGTCTCGCCCCGGCGAGCGGGAACCCATCCAGCGCCAGGAAGTGGAAGAGCAAATAATAAGCTCCGCCGACCGCATAGTCGCTTTCAGTCCCCACGAGCGGGACGCCATGGCCCGCCTCTACGGCGCCGACGTCAGCCGCGTGCAGCTGGCCCCTTGCGGGGTTGACCTGGGTACTTTCCGGCCCCTGGACCGGGAGGAGTCCCGGCGTCAGCTGGGCCTCAACGGCGACAAAGTCCTGCTTTGCGTGGGCCGTATCGAGTCCCTGAAGGGCGTGGAGTTGCTGGTCCGCGCCACCGCCCAGCTGGATACCTGCGAACCGGTTCGCGTGCTGGTGGTTGGCGATGACAATGGCCAGGACCGGGAAGTGGACCGCCTCCGGGAACTGGCCGAAAGCCTGGAAGTGGGCGACACCATCGATTTCGTGGGACGGGTTGCCCAGGAAGAGCTGCCCGTCTATTACAGCGCCGCCGACGTTTGCGTAGTTCCCTCTTTCTACGAGAGTTTCGGGCTGGCCGCCCTGGAGTCCATGGCCTGCGGCACGCCGGTGGTGGCGTCAAGGGTGGGCGGCCTATCCACCGTCATCCAGCATGGCAGCACCGGGTATCTCAAGTCCTGGCGCTGCCCCGAAGCTTTCGCGAACTCTGTTGAAATGCTAATATCAAGCAAGAGCTTGCAGCACAGCATGGGATTGGCCGCTCGGCGCCGCGCCGAAGATATGAGCTGGGACAAGGTTGCCGAGCAAATCGCCGGAATTTACGATATTCTGGCCAGGGAAAGGGCCGCATCCGGCGCGGCCTGAACAACCTTGAGAGACGTTTCCGGGCGCTAAAGCTTCCCCTTTCACGCGCCGCCCTTAGTTCGCTGTTGTGATAAGTTGAGGAGCAGGCAATGCTCCTCCGGCCCGGCGTGTTTCCTCCGCTGGCGGTACCGGTCCTGTTTTCACGGTATCTCGAATACCGGGGTGAGTGGCATCCTGCCTGGTCCACCCCGGCCAAAAAGGCATGGTAATTGGCGATGGCCCGCTCCAAGGATGAGGAACGGAATTTTCTCCGCAGGATAATTTTCCATTTTGAGGCAACGCTGGCTGCCGGCCTGCTGGTAATCCTGCCCCTGTTCATTACCATATGGATTCTCAAGTTCTTCTTCGACCTTGTTGACCCGCTGGTACAGGACCTGATCATCGACCGGCTGCCGGGCCCCCACTATCCCGGCATGGGCGTTGGCGTTATGCTGGTCCTCCTCTACATTGCCGGCTGGTTCACTACCCACGGTCTGGGCCGGCGGTTGATTAACGGAGTCCATTGGCTGGTGGAGCGCATTCCCGGCATCGGAAGCATTTACAGCCCGCTGCACAATGCCATGCAGACCCTGAGCCGGGGTGAAGAACATCCCTACCGGGGTGTGGTCCTGGTGGAGTTTCCCCGGCAGGGCTCCAAGTCCATCGGACTCATCACCTCCTACCTGGGTGAGGTTGATGGCGAAGACAAGGTGGCCGTTTACGTTCCCACCACTCCGGTCCCTTCCTCCGGCTTCCTGATTGTAGTGCCCTATACCGATGTCACCTTCACCGACATCACCGTGGATGACGCCATGAAGATCATCATCTCCGGTGGTCTTCTCGCCGGCTCCCTCATGGTCGAGTCTGAGGTGGAAGCTCCCGTCCTCAACGAACGCGACCACGACTGACCCCCGCGACGGGAAAAGCCAGGCTTGGGAGCGCCCGCCCCGGACCATAGTTGCCAGCCCCCTGGTCGTTCCCTTAAACGGTTTCCAGACCTTTGACGTAGCCTGTTCTGAACTTCTGAAAGGGTCCTGAGTTTCATTGAAATCAGCTGCGATTCCCCTGCCCTATGTCCAGGGCTATCGCATGAAAGATTCGTCCTACAGCCGGCTAATGTCGACAAGGCAAAGCTAAGTCGCCCTGAGCTTGCCGAAGGGCCTAAAGTCCTTCCCCACGGCCTCGCCACGGGTCCGAAAGCCAGTTGGTGGGGAGGAGTTTAGATTCTTCGGCAAGCTCAGA
>JAPPJA010000581.1 GCA_028874675.1 Chloroflexota bacterium | reverse complement strand
TCCCGCGCAGGCGGTAACCTCGCCGGCTGTAGTCAAGACTCCTCCTGTTTCAGCATGGCGAGCTAATTTGACGACACCACCTTGTGGTCCAACTGCTTTGAAATGGTGGTTGAAAGCCGTGAATCGGCACTCCGCTAAAAGCGGATACCACGAGCATCTGCGAGGTTCCCGCCTGCGCGGGAACGACGACACGGTACGCTGGGAAGCTTCAGTCTTCAATTTGACGACATCCCCTGATCCTCGCTCCAGGTATTGGCGGGCATTCGCGTTCATTCGGTACCAGGGATCCTGAACTGCAGATTTTGACTATAGATTGTAGTGGGCCCGCGCCGCGGCCTGCATGGGGTTGTCCTGCTGGAACAGGTCCGGGTGCCTTCCCCGGTGGAGAGCCAGGTGGTAGGTGAACAGCTGCAGCGGCACGACGGCGGCCAGGGGACTCCACAACTCGGGCAGAGGTCGCATGGCAAAGCTGTTTGTGGCCAGGGCTGACAGTTCCTCGTCGCCTTCCTGCACCAGCGCCCAGACCGGCGCCCCGGCGGCGGCCGAGGCCCGGGCGATGTCCAGGGTCCGCTCGTATCCCGGACCCGGCGGGGCAATCAGTGTAACCAGGCACCGGTCGTCCACGGAGCAAAAGGGTCCGTGCAATAGCTGTTCCACCTGCAGGCCCTCGCAGTCGGATGCGCTGGTCTCCTTGATTTTCAGGGCCACCTCGTAGGCGTTGCCGGTGTTGGGTCCCCAGCCCACCGAGATGAACCGCTGCCGGTCTCCATACTTGCGCGCCACGTCGGCAATGGCCTCCTCCCGGTCAACCACGTCGGCCACCGCTCCCGGGACGTCCAGCAGCCTGTCCTTCAGCTGCGCCGTCTCGCTGTCATTGCCCAGGGCCGCGCCCAGTTCCGACGCCACCATGGCCAGCACGGTAAGGGCGGTGGTGTAACTGATGGTGAAGGCCGAAGACCGTTCCGGGGCGACGGTGTGCAGGGACACTTCCGCCCCGTGCAGCCGTGGCCCGGGGTCGGTGGAGGTTACCGCCACCGTGAAGGCCCCGCGTTCCCTGGCCAGTTCCAGGGCCAGGAAGGAGTAGGTCTTGGTGCCCCGGTGGCTGATGATGATGACCGCATCCTCGGGTCCGAGGGATGGCGGGTAGCCGCAGAACTCGAAGGAATGCCACCCTTGCACTTGAACACCGGGCCCGGCAAAGCGGCGGAACCAGTGCTCCGCCACCAGAACGGCGTGCCACGAAGTGCCGATGCCCACAATGTATATGTTCCGCCTGGAGGCTAGTTGCGCGGCTACTTCCGCCGCGGCATGTGCGTGCCGCTCCAGCATCAGGGCCATGGCCTCGGGCTGGCCGGCAATGGCGTCGTACATGAAGTAGGGGTGTCCCTGGCGAGTTTCCTGCGGCAAAGTCATGCGTCCTTCATTCCCTTCCAAGAGTGTGGGTAGTTTCCACGAATATACACGAATGGGGGAGAATGGGGAATCGGGGCCTCACAAATGAAGCGGTTCAGAGTTGATATTCACGCGGGCCTGGAACTCGTCATACCGACGCAGGCCGGAATCCAGCAAGGCTGGCAGTGAATACAGGCCAAGCGTAGCAAGGAGTCCTGGATACCGGCGAAAGCCGGTATGACGGTGCTGGCTGGCCGGGAAATCCCGCCAACTCAGAACTCTTACGCAGCCGTACGGGTTGGTGCAAATCAGGGCCGTATGGGAGATAATTGAACAAAGTCCCTGGAAGCGACTGTTTCGGCCCAGGCGGGTTTCAGGCGGGTCGGCCCGGCCCGTTCATGGCGTTAAGGTACCCCTCGCTTTTGAACAATCAGCAGACAGCGCCCATGCAACTCCTGGCACAAGGCGCGCCCGACCTGGGCGTGTTCCTTGATTCGGCCCAGCTTGACCAGTTTGAGACGTATTACCGCGAACTGGCCGACTGGAACGGCCGCATGAACCTGACCTCGATTATCGACTACCCTGAAGTGCAGGTGAAACACTTCCTGGACTCATTGACCCTGTTGCCGGCCCTGGGTGGTCCCCTTCCGCCCAACGCCCGGGTGGTGGACGTGGGCGCCGGCGCAGGCTTTCCAGGTCTGCCCCTGAAACTGGTACGGCCGGACCTGGGCTTGACCCTGGTAGAGTCCACGGGCAAGAAGGCCGGCTTTCTCCAGCATGTGGTGGACGTTCTCAACCTGGAAAGGGTTGAAGTCTTGACTGGAAGGGCCGAAGCGTTGGCCCACCAGCCGGAATTACGGGCAAGCCATGACGTGGCCCTGGCCCGTGGCCTGGCCCGCCTGCCCACGCTGCTGGAATATACCCTGCCCTTCATTCGACCGGGCGGCGTAGTTGCCGCGTGGAAGCACGGCGTTGAAGGCTTGAGAGAGGAAATGGCCTCGGCTCGCAAGGCATTGCAGGTACTGGGCGGGCGAATCAGGTCCATCTACCCCGTCAAGGTAACGGGACTGGAAGACAACCGGGTGGTAGTGGTGGTGGAGAAGGTCAGGGCAACGCCGGAAGATTATCCGCGCAGGAACGGGGCGCCCCGGAAGCAGCCCCTGTAGCCTTCGTGGTTTTTCGTGCTTATTCGTGGATAACACAAGGGAGGAACAACAATGACAGTAATGGTGACCGGGGGCAACGGCCTTATCGGTTCCCGCATCATTCGCAAGCTGCAGGAGCGGGGCGAGGATGTAATGTCCTTTGACCTGGCGCCGCCCCGCAGCAACCTGCCCCTGCACCGGCACCTGGCCGATGTCCCCTTCTATCGGGGCGACATTACCCAGATTCCCCATTTGCTGGAAGCGGTGAACCTGCACGGGGTGACGCGGATAGTCCACATGGCGGCCCTGCTGCCGCCCGATACCGAGGACCGGCCCCACTTCGGAATGCAGGTTAACATCGTAGGCACCAACAATGTTTTCGAGGTGGCCCGCTGGACAAGCGTGGAGAGGGTGGTGTACGCCAGCTCCATCGCGGTGTACGGGGTCCAGGAGACTTTTGGAGAACGGCCCCTGGTGGAAGACGACCTGACCGCGCCCATCAACGTCTATGGGATGACCAAGGCAGCCAACGACTTTTCAGCCTGGAAATACCGGGACCGGTACGGTCTGGACCTGCGGGGCATACGTATCGGCACCGTATTCGGGCACGGACGCACCACCGGCATGACGGGCATGATCGGCGGGCTGATGGTGTCGCTGCCGGCCCTGGGGCAGCCAGTGGCCATGCCCTTCAATCCCGACGAGGCGTCGCCCATGATTCACGCCGAGGACGCGGCGGAGGTTTTTGTGCAGGTGGCGCTGTCCGGCGACCTGAACCACCACGTTTACCTGACGGGAGGTCACCTGGCTACCATTGGCGACATGGCCGACACGGTGCGCCGCTTCATTCCCGACGCGCAGATAACCACCGGGCAGCAGGCTGTCCCCCACGTGTACCTGGTGGACAACAGCCGCATGCTGGCGGACGTTGGCTACGAAATGGCCCCCCTGGAAGTACGTGTGCTGGAACACATCAACGACGCGCGGGAAGAGGCGGGGCTGGAGGGGATTGCGGGGTAGGGAAGCAAACACGGATGCGCAGACGGGACAGGCTTGGCAATACAGGGCAATCGCGTTATTGATTCAGGCTACAGGAGGCGTCAGGTCGGTAGGCAAAAGTCATGTCGCCCTTGTATCTTGGCAGAGAAGGGATAGAGTAAACAAA
>JAPPJA010000276.1:638-3712 GCA_028874675.1 Chloroflexota bacterium | reverse complement strand
AACCCACGACTTGCACAGGTTCGAGGTTCCCGCCTGCGCGGGAACGACGGGTTTTGCGGCCTTGTAACACACCAACTCTGAACTCTTAGCCTTGGGCCGGTGGTTCGAGATGTCCCGTTGCCCTGTCGAAAATTGGCAAAAGCGTCACGCCCCGGCAATTTAGTGGTACAATCTGTAATTGTGATTTCGGAGCCCACTTTCGGGGTCCGAGCATCCTCCTGGTTGGCGGTCCACTGGCCGCCGAAAAATTTTCGGAAGGACACAGCTTATGTATCCACCTGGTGGCGGACAGCGCCAGCCTGAAATGGACTTCGAGCAGGTGACTGCTCGATTCCGGGAAGGAATGGGCCGGTTCTCCGGCCGCTTCGGCGGTGGAGGAATGGCCCTGTTCATAGTAGGTATCGTCGTACTGGCGATCATCGTCTGGATGGGGACCGGCGTCTATACCATCGGTCCCGGTGAAAATGCCGCCCTGCGCCTCTTCGGAGCCGTGCAGGGGGCCCCCGTAACCCAGGAAGGTCTGCGCTGGTGGTGGCCGACACCCATCGGCAAGCGCGACGTGATCCTGGTCACCGAAACCCGCCGCATGGAGCTGGGTTTCCGCAGCAACGCCAACGGGGCGGGCAGCCCCTTCGCCACTGAAGCGCTGATGATCAGCGGCGACCTGAACATCGTGGACGTTCAGATGGTGGTCCAGTACAACATCAAAAGCCTGAACGACTTCCTTTTCCGGGTTGACGACCCGGGGGAGGAGAGCCGCAGCATTCCCCTGGGCCGGCCCGACGGACGCACCCTGAAGGACGCGGCCGAGGCGGCCCTTCGCCTGGTGGTGGGCCAGCGGTCCATCGACGATATTCTGGTCCGCAACCGTGAAGAGGTGGAAGAGCAGACCAAGATAAGGCTGCAGGAAATCCTCGACACCTACAATACCGGCCTAAACATCGAGACGGTGCAGCTGCAGGACGTAAAGGCCCCTGAAGAAGTCCGGGATGCTTTCGACGACGTGCTCCGGGCCCGCCAGGAAAGGGACACCCGCATCAACCAGGCCAGGGCCTTTGAAGCCGACATCATCCCCAGGGCCGAAGGTGACGCCGAACGCATCAAGGAAGGAGCCGAGGCCTTCAGGCAGGCCCGTATCGCCAGGGCCCGTGGTGAAGCCGAGCAGTTCAAGGCCATCCTGGCCGAGTACCGCAAGTCCCGGGAAGTGACCCGACAGCGTCTCTACCTGGAGGCCATGGAAGAGGTTCTGCCCGGTGTCAGCAAGATAATTGTTTCGCCGGAAGCTGAAACTGTACTTCTTCTTGGCGAAAACGAGGGTGTCAGGCCGGTCCCCATAGGGCCGCAGCCCTAGTTGACCGTACCGGCATTTTCTTCCCCAGCGTCGGTGGCTTAACGGCCTAACCAGAAGTTAAGAGTGTAAATATGCGACCATTAATCATCGTAGCGGTACTGGTAGTAGTCGGACTGATTGTCCTGCGCCAGGCCCTCTACATAGTGGATGAGACCCAGCAGGTCATAATCCTTCGCTTCAATGAGGTAATCAACACTCACCAGTCCCCGGGCCTGTACGTCAAGGCCCCCTTCGTGGACACGGTGGTTACCTTTGACAGGCGGGTCCTCCGCATTGACGCCCCCGCCGCGTCCATGCCTGACAAGGAAAAACAGAACCTGATCATTGATTCTTACGCCCGCTACCGGATAGTTGATCCCGTCCAGTTCCGCAAGACCCTGCAGACGGAGATAAATGCCAGCAGCCGCCTGGGCGACATCGTCACTTCCACCCTGCGTGACCGGGTGGCCTTGCGGGACCGGTTCGAGATTATCGGTTCGGAGCCAATAGTAGATGAGCAGGGGAACCCCGTGGAAGACTCGGAGGGGCTGCCGCTTTTCGAAGGCCGCGATACCAGGAACCAGATCCTGGCTGAAGTGCTGACGGGGGTACGCGAACTTACCCAGGATCAGAACTTTGGAATCGAGATGACTGACGTGAGGATCAAGCGGGCCGACTTCCCTGAGTCGGTTACGCCCAGCATCTACACCCGCATGCGGGCGGAACGTAACCGTATCGCCACCCGTTTCCGCGCCGAGGGTGAAGAGGAAGACCTGAAGATTCGCGCCGTGGCCAACCGCAACCGCGAGGTCATCCTGGCCACCGCGGAGCAGGAAAGCAACGAAATCCGTGGTGAGGGCGAAGCTCAGGCAATCAGCATCCTGGCCGAAGCCCTGAACCAGGACCCGGACTTCTTCGCCTTCCGCCGCAGCCTGGACGCTTACAAGCGGTTCCTCAGCGACCAGGACAAGATTATCCTCTCGGCCGACGAGGATCTGTTCAAGTTCCTGGGAACGCCGGAATCCGAGTAGCGGCAACCCTCGGGCGCCGGTCCAGGTCAATGAGCATGAACGGGCAACGCCATCGGGTCGTTGCCCAACCCCTGTCAGGGAGCATAGATGAAACTGCACGAGTACCAAGCCAAGGAGATTTTCGCCCGCTACGGCATTGAGGTTCCCCGGGCGATCCTGGCCACCACACCCGAGGAGGCCGGCGACGCAACTCGCGAACTGGGCGGCCAGGCGGTAATAAAGGCCCAGGTCCACGCCGGCGGTCGGGGCCAGGCGGGCGGCATCAAGGTGACGCGCTCCCCTGAGGAAGCCGTAGAGGCGGCCCGGGGCTACATTGGCCGCAACCTGGTGACTCGCCAGACGGATGCCCAGGGCGTACCCATCAACTCGGTTCTGGTTGAAGAGCTGGCCGATATCAAGAAGGAACTGTACGTGGCCCTGACCATCGACCGGGGCTTCCGCGGCCCCGTGATGATCGCCAGCGCCTCGGGCGGCATGGACATTGAGGAAGTGGCCGCCACCAGTCCCGAAGACATTCACACCGAACCCATAGAGCCTGTCCTGGGTTTGATGCCCTACCAGGCCCGGCGGGTGGTTTCCCGTCTCGGGCTGGAGGGCGTCCCGTCCCGTCCCGCCGTCCAGGTCCTTAACGCCCTCTACCGGATCTTCACCGAGAATGACTGTTCCCTGGTTGAGATAAATCCCCTGATAATTACCGGCGATGACCGGGTTGT
>JAPPJA010000276.1:0-628 GCA_028874675.1 Chloroflexota bacterium | reverse complement strand
GGACGTGGAGGATGACTCCCTTTTCCGGCACGGCGACCTGCGCGACCTGCGGGACCGCTCCCAGGAAGACGCCCTGGAGGCCCGCGCCTCGGACATGGAGATTGCTTACGTCAACCTGGATGGCAGCGTGGGCTGCCTGGTCAACGGGGCGGGCCTGGCCATGGCCACCCTGGACGTTACCAACGCCGCCGGCGCGGCCCCGGCCAACTTCCTGGACGTGGGTGGCGGCGCCGACGAGGAGAAGGTGGCCAGCGCTGTGAGCATAATCCTGTCCGACCCCAAGGTGGACCGGGTGCTGGTCAACGTCTTCGGCGGCATTCTCCGCTGCGACATTGCGGCCCGGGGCATCGTGCTGGCCTTCGAACGAATGAACTCCGAGTTGCCGCTCATTGTCCGCATGCTGGGCACCAACGTGGACGAGGGCAAGGAAATCCTCGGCGCTTCATCCCTCAACGTGACCTTCGCCGACACCCTGACCGAGGCCGCCGCCGCCATCCGGCAGGCAGGTTAAGGAGAGCAACTTATCCACGAATAGCCACAAATGCTCACTAATGATTGGTTGACCCTGACAGGTTATTGGTCAACATTCCTGTGTATTCGTGGATAAACAAATGACTGGAGCAGCCAG
>JAPPJA010000022.1 GCA_028874675.1 Chloroflexota bacterium | reverse complement strand
GTAGGAACCGATGGAGACGGTTACCCTGTCCGGTACGGGAAGCCCCTCAGCCTGCCTTTGTAGCAGACCCCACAGGTAGGGGTCTATGTGCGTCGTGCCGGGGCCCGGGTCTATCAAGACCCGTTGGCCTTGCCCTGATTGGCCGGCGCCTTCCTGGTCCGACGGGCCGGAGTCCTCCAACCCGCAAACTTGGCTGGCCCGGATGAATTTCGCCGGAGTCTCCCCCAGGCTGGCGCTCTGCATGGCCGCCACCAGTTCCGCCGGTCCGCCTAGCGCTTCCAGCAGGCAGACGAACCCGGCACGATCCCCAGGGGCCATCCCCAGACGCGGCGCGTAGATCTCCCATTCGGCGTCGCTTAGGCAGGTCACGGAAACGCCCAAGGCAGCCATGCTCAGGGCCAGGGAGTTGGCGGGAGCCTGTCCAGCAACGGAGGGCGCCAACAGCGCCCGCAGGTCCAGGGGTACGAATCCCTCCCGGATGCACGCGGCGGTTTCTACCTCGAAGGGCTCCACCTGGCCGACCAGTTGAGTCAGGAACAGCCGCAGCACCGTATCGTCCTGGAGGCAGTTGACGATGCTTGTGGTAGTCTCTGGAGAGCCCCCGGAAGGCGGGTTCGACAGCGCCCCCAGTTCGCCAGGACCGATGCCGTTATCGCCGAGGCAGGTGCGCTCCCTGGCCGAAAGTTCGGCGAAAAACTGCTGCGGATCACCCAGTTCCACGGGGCTCAGACCGTCCGGCCGCAACCCCTGGCTCTCGGCGCCTTCAGGCTTGGGAAAGCCGAACTCGGTCTCGATGTCGCACGCCCTTACCGCCTCGCTCTCTTCCACCGTCAGACCTTCTCTCGTCGCGTCCGTTCCCGACAGGAGGGCGAAGATGCGCTCGCCGGATGGCGTCCCTTCCAACTCACCTATCAAACACGCGGTTTCGTCGGAGGTGAGCAAAGCAGCGAAGTCCCGTCCCGTGGAGGCGCTGTCCAGTTCCCGGAAGACGGGACCCTTGGAACCTTCTGATGCGGGCGCGGGTTGGCTGGCGGTAATCGTCGCTGCAACAGTCGCTGTCGGTTCAGTCTTAGGAGCCTCCGTCGGAGTCGCCGCTTCGACCGCCGCGTCTATGGTCGCCTGGACGTGAGATGTAGGGTCTGGATCAGATTCACTTCTGCAACTCAGCGTCGCGCCTGCCAACAGGATTGCTGCCGAAACAAAGGCGATGGGTCGGAGTATAGTTGATCCCAAGTCCATTCACATCCTCCTATTTCTGGATCAATCGGCTCCACGCTTTGGAACAACTTGAGGGTCAAGTGCCACATGTCGGGCTGGGATTGCACCGACTTTGACACGTTGGCTTTGAATTACACTAAGGATATTCTGAACAAGGTACGCGACAGCCTGAATTGTATCTGAATGTCCGGTAATGGGACGAAATCTCTGGTTCAGGGCTTGCCGATGGCCCGGGTCCTTCCGTTCCACCCTGTAGACTGGGCCGTTTGATGCGTTCGCTGGCCGGAAGCCCCCGCAGGATAGACGCTGGGCCTACTACGCTCTTGGCTGTCCCTCGGCCGTAAGCAGGTTGCCCAGACCGAAGAGCAGCACCAGCCTTTCGGTGTTCTTCGCCAGACCCCGGTTCTGCCGGGGAATCAGACCGTCCACCCGTTCCAGGAACAACTCCTGGCGGGTCTTGCTCTTCTTGCCTTGGTATTCCAGATCGGAAAAAGTCGGTTGCTTCATCGAATTACCATCCTCTATAGTTCCTTGCCCGGTTCACCTTATTTTGTCATAATTATTCCAACTTGTTCAGAGGATTCTAAGGAACCGTGGCTATGTTGCCTTTCACAACATTAGCAGAGGTTCAACTCAGAATGGAGATACCCGACGACTTTGACATGACCGAGTGGGAATTAGTACATGTCCAGAATGGCATCCCCGATAGTTCCTTGCCCGAAGGTCAACGCATAGGCGCCGACTGGTTCCCCACGCACTATAAAGTGTTCCGAGAGCTGGATTTTCTCTGGTATTGGCAGCTCTGATCAGCCACTCATGACCTCGTTGCCACATAAGCACAGGGGTACGACCGAAAAGAGGACTGCCGTGCTTCCATTGCTCTAGTGAAGTCAACGGTCAACGACCCTATTTGGGATATGAGCAAGTAGGGGCAAGCCAGACCAAGCAATTCGACGCTCTCCCCGCTCGCGGTCCGTATCACAGGGCCGCAACGGTCAGACGACCGCCTGGCCTGAGGTGCCCATAAGGTCAAGGGATAGGGTTGCCTGGACCCGCCACCGATGCTAATGACTTTTGCATTTGACCAAGTGATTACATGGGTCCTGCCCAGCGCAATCGGGCTCGCAGGTTACGCGCTGTTGTTGGTGGGGTTCTTCATGCTGACCAGGGCGGCGCTAAAGGTTTTGGGGCCGATGGACTCCATCCTCCGCGTGAACATCGGCAAACGAATCAGGCTGGGAACTTGGATCATGGGAGCAGGCTTTTCCCTCTAGGTTCTACGGGAGCTTATGCTGTTCATGGTCGCCGCCCTGGCCACCGGCGGTGTGGCAGCTGGCGCCGGCAACTTCTGGTCATACGAGGACCGGGGCGGGCAGGCTTCCGCATCCGCCTCCAGCGAGGCCGACACGGTGGTTGCCACCGCCGGAGGGGTGTCGATTACTCTGGGGGAATTGCAGGAAGAACTGATGCACCTTCAACAAAGTAAAGTGGAGCATCTTCAACTAATGGAGCAGATAGCATCCGGAGAGTTTCAGGAAATGGGAGAGGAAACGGAGAAGTCCACCGACTTCTTGGAAGCCCTACACAACCTGGGCCTCAAGTGGGGTGATGATAACGTCGCCTTGTCAGGCCTGATAGAGGACCACGTCCTGTATCAAAAGGCCGTGGAACTCGGGTACGAAGCGACCGAGGAAGAACTGGAGGAGAACATAGAGTGGGCGCGCGACCTTTACGAACGCGGCGAGTGGAGCGAGTACAATCAGGTATGGATTGAGTCGGTCGGGGCAGACCACTACTTTGAAAACATATACCCCGCACTGGTGGCCCGCTCAATGGCGACCGAGAAGCTCTATGAGGGTTTGGGCAAAGAGGTAGGGACTCGGTACTACGACGGGGAGCCGCCCCTCCGGTACCAGTTCGAAGAAGCGGTGCTGGCCGAGGCCGAGATCATCGTGCTGGAAAGTGAGGACCACTCGGCGACGCTGGACGGGGTCTTGGGATTCCTGGGCGACGTCAGGGAGACCTACATAGCCCGCTGGCAGGAGGCAAACGGATACTGATGGGTTTCACTCTGGATATGCTGGGAGTGCCGGACCACCAGGGCAATGTAATCGCCCCTGGGGCCGTGGGCGAGCAAACCGCGCCCGTCTTTTGGGCCGATGGCACTCCCTTAGGCCGCACCCAAGAATCCGAGAACGGGGCTGCGGTCGAGGTGGATTTCGAACTGAGCGACCCGCGACTGCGCCCCGAAGACTGTGACCTCAATCTGCCGTTCGTATCAGAAAGCTCAGAATGGGATTCGGACGCTGGGCTGCTTCAAATTCGGAAGGCGAGGGTTGATTGCGTGGATCTTTCTATCATAGAGGCAAAGCCCCTTCGTTGATTGCGCCCTCGGAGGCTTCACATGGTCCTGGTCGTAGCCGCCGCACTCGTCCTCGTCATACTCGGCATCTGGTGGGTCACCCGGAAGCGGGGGCCGACCGGGGAAGAGCGTAT
>JAPPJA010000003.1 GCA_028874675.1 Chloroflexota bacterium | reverse complement strand
CGCGCTGACGAAGGGTTTTCACCTAAACAGCGCCCTCTAACTCTGAACAGTTACCAGTTAGCCTGTTCCCCACGTCTCACGTTCCCTGCCCATGAGGCACGGCGGTCCATTGTCCTTGATTCGAGCTACGGCCTCGCATCCATGACCATGACTATCGCATATCAAACTTGGGGATCCCCGTTGTTCCCGCGCAGGTGGGAACCTCGACCCGGAGGCGTCACCCCTAACCCTTGGATCAATGGTAGGTAATTTCAATGCGATAGCCTTGCATGCATGACACTATCCTCTTCCCCGACTGTATGCCTCCTGACTACAATGGCGACAACTAACCTCAACGAAATAGAGGTGGGTAGTTCTTCAATGGGTAGCGCTTTCCCGTCATCCGGACCGAATTCCTCAAAAACTGGGGGATTGGCTATCTGCAGGAGTACTTAAAACCGGTCCCACCCCGGCCACCCCTCAAATACAAAATGAGGTCAAATGAGATCAGATAGCGGGGAAACGGCATTTTTTCCTCCCCTGGCCTTTGAGGCCAGGTTCCGGCCCTGTCCGACCCTTCATTCCGCAAGTGTCTATTCAGTCCTCTTTGGGTTAAACTGAATCCAATCGAGGATGCAACCTGCCCTCAATCAGCGGAGAGTCCCATGCCTGAAAATACACCCGACATTTCTATGGATGAGACCCTGGAAACCTTGCGCCGCCAGGCCGAAGCCCGCTGGGGCGCTGAATACGTTAAGGAGCATATGGACTTGCTCGAACTGGCGGCCAGTTATGTTGTCAGTGTCGGCAACAATCTGCCCGAGGTGGAAACGGAACCCGGCTTCTACCAGTAGCCGGCCCCGCCGAAAATCCGGCATAACTGCAAGAATCAGTGGAGGATGGAATGGCACAACCTCACACTTTAAGCGTAAGCCAGGCCGCAGAGCAGATGCGCAGTGGCCAGTTGCTGCCCACAGACTACGCCGGCGCCCTGCTGGAGCGCATAGATGCTTATGAACCGGACCTGCAGGCCTGGGTGACCATAGACCGGGAAGCGGTGATCAGCGACGCCCGCCAGCGGGAACAGGAGTTGGCTGCCCGAGGGGAAGCGCGAATCATGACTGGGGTGCCGGTGGGTCTGAAGGATATTTTCTACACCGCCGGAATGCAGACCACCGCCTGCTCCCGTATTTACGCCGACTTCGTGCCGGAGTACGATGCCACCTGCGTCACCAAATTGAAGGAAGCCGGCGCCATCGTGATGGGCAAGGCGGTCACCACCGAATTCGCCACGTCCGATCCCTCCCCTTCGCGCAACCCCTGGAATCGGGATCACACCCCGGGCGGCTCCAGCAGCGGCTCTTCCGTGGCCGTGGCCGCCGGCATGTGCCCCGCGGCCCTTGGTTCGCAGACCGGCGGCTCCACCTGCCGCCCGGCGGCCTACAATGGCATTGTGGGACTGAAACCCACCTACGGCCGCATCAGCAGGTACGGGGTTGTGCCGGTGAGCTGGTCCCTGGACACCGTGGGCATCCTGGTCCGCACCGTCACCGATGCCGCCGTCCTGCTCCAGGCCATGGCCGGCTACGACGAGAACGACCCCGGTTCCGCCGAGGAGCCCGTGCCGGACTTCCTCCAGGAGATGGACCGCCACAGTGGCCCGCCCAGGCTTGGCCTGTTGAGGAACGGCTACTTCTTTGATCGTTCCACCCCCGAGGTGAAGCAGCATACCGAGGCCGTGGCCGCGCAGCTCGCCCAGGCCGGCGCGACCCTGGTGGACGTGGACCTGCCGGACTCCTTCGCCACCGCGCCCGACGTGCAGCGCGTCGTAATGAACGTGGAGTGCGCCGCCTTTCACGAACCTTATTTCCGGCACCGCGCTGACGAGTACGGCCCCAGGCTCCGCGCCAACATTGAAATGGGCATGCTGATCCCCAGCGTGACCTACCTCCAGGCCCAGCGCCTCCGCCGCGAGTTCCGGCAGGACTTGACCGCAGTGGCCCAGCAGGTGGACGCCCTCCTGATGCCGGCCACCCCCGCTCCAGCGCCCAGGGACCTGAACACCACCGGAGACGCGGCCTTCCAGGCCCCCTGGACCTCGGCGGGACTGCCGACCGTGGTGGTGCCGTCCGGAATCAGCGAGTCCGGTATGCCCCTGGGAGTCCAGTTTGCCGCTGCTCCCTTCGATGAAGGAAGACTTCTGGGTGCGGCCCGCTGGTGCGAACAGGCGCTGGCCCTGGACCTTCGCCCGCCAGACTACAGCTGACAGCGACTCATGGCTGCCGGAAGTCCCGGGTCTTACAGCTATGACTTTGTGGTCATTGGGGGAGGTTCGGCGGGCCTGACCGCGGCCCGATTCGCAGCCCGCCTCGGCAAGAGGGTGGCCATCGTGGAAGCCGGCCGGCTGGGAGGCGACTGTACCTGGACGGGCTGCGTTCCCAGCAAGGCGCTGCTACGTGCCGCCCGCGCCGCCCACGATGTCCGGACCGCCCACCTGTTCGGCATTGAAGCCGACGATCCTCGTACCCAGTGGCCGGCGGTAATGTCCCGGGTTAGGTCGGTCATCAACCAGCTATATGCGGCGGAGTCCCCCTCGGCCCTGGAAGCCGAGGGAATTGATACTTATCGGGGCTTCGCAAGCTTCATTAACCCACACCGGATCATCGCTGGCGACGCCGTTATCGATGGGAAGCGCTTCCTGATCGCCACCGGCGCCCGTCCTTCAATCCCTCCCATCCCTGGCCTGGACTGGACCAGCTACGTTACCTACGAGTCCATCTGGGATCTCGAAGCCCTCCCCGGCAAACTTCTCATCGTTGGGGGTGGCCCCATCGGTTGCGAGCTGGCGCAGGCTTTCCGGCGCCTGGGTTCCCGGGTAACTGTCCTGGAATCGGCTGGCAGGATCCTCGGAAACGCGGAGCCGGAAGTCTCCGATCTTCTCACCAGGGTACTCGTCGCCGAAGGGGTGGAAGTCAAACTGGGCGTATCAATAGATGCCGTCTCCTCTACGGAAGGACGGCCCGCAGTACGCGTCCCCGGGCAGGAGTGGACTGCCGACACCCTGCTAATGGCCACCGGGCGAGCGCCCAGCATTGCGACCCTTGGCCTGGATAACGCCGGTGTGGAGTGGTCTGATCGAGGAATCGAGGCGGATGGGGCCCTCCGCACTTCGCAGAAGCACATCTATGCTGCGGGAGACTGTACCGGCGGGGCCCAATTCACCCACTACGCGGGCTGGCAGGGGTTCATGGCCGCGCGCAATGCCCTCTTGCCGGGCCGGGCCCGGGGCCTCTTGCACACCGTACCGTGGGGCTTATTTACCGAACCGGAAGTCGCCCAGTCGGGGCTCACCGAAGCCGAGGCTCGCGCCCGACACGGCGACTCAGTCTGCGTTACCCTTTGGCCGCTGGAGTCCAGCGACCGACCGGTTATCGATGCAGGCGAAGCGGGATTCATAAAGCTCGTTGCCACGAAACGGGGGCGGCTGCTGGGCGCCACCATAGTCGGGGCAAGAGCAGGCGAAATGGTCCAGGAGTGGGCCATGGCCATCCGGGACAGGGCCAGATTGTCCGACCTGGCCCTCTCTCCGCACATATATCCAACCTACTCCATGTCCACCCAGCAGTTGGCGGCGGACGCTGCAGTTACGGGTCTCCTGTCCGGCCTCAGCGGCAGAGTGATTCTGGCCCTGTCCCGACTCAAGGGCTAGCGCCACAACCTCGCTGCCTGCCCGACCAATGGTCCACTTTAGGGAG
>JAPPJA010000312.1 GCA_028874675.1 Chloroflexota bacterium | reverse complement strand
GGGCACCTACGGAATGGTCTTTGCCGGTACCGGGGCCATAATGATAGACGCCCTGTCCGGGGGCAGGGTCACCCACCTGGGCATTGGCATAACCTTTGGCCTGATTGTGGCTGCCATGATATTCACCTTCGGGTCAATTTCAGGAGCCCACATCAACCCGGCGGTCACCCTGGCCTTCACCATTACCGGACGTCTCAAGTGGACGGTTGCCGCCTGCTACATTCCCGCCCAGCTCGCCGGGGGGATACTGGCCAGCCTGACCCTCTACTACCTGCTGGGGCCGGCCGCCGGCATGGGCGCCACCCTGCCCGCCGGCAGCGTCGAACAGTCCCTGGTACTGGAAATTATCCTTACCTTCATCCTGATGGCCATCATAATGGCCCTGAGCATTGAACCGAGGCTTGCCGGGCCGGTAACCGCCCTGGCCATCGGTGGCGTCGTGGGGCTGGAGGCCATATTCGCCGGGCCCATATCCGGCGCTTCCATGAATCCCGCCCGCTCCCTGGCGCCGGCCCTGGTGGGCTGGGAGTGGCACGGGCACTGGGCCTATTGGGTTGGCCCAATCGTAGGAGCCGCCCTGGGCGCTGCAACGATGTGCTGGCTCAAGGGAGTCGGAATTCTGGAGCAGGTCAGAGGGCAAAATGCCGGGAAAGCGGATGCCGGAAGCCCGGACCAAGCCGGCAGGCCGGCGGCTCGTTCCGAAGGAGACTGAAGGAATTCCCCGTCCCAGTATAGGCTTTGCCCCTTCGGCCTTGCCCCTTTACCCGTCAAGTGGTAAAACCATTGGCGTGAGGATTAGGGACTCGAGGCAGAAGGAGAATTGCCATGGCCCGCCTGGAAGGAAAAGTAGCCATCATTACCGGCGCCACCGGAGGTATCGGACAGGCCGCCTCCCGGCTCTTTGCCGAGGAGGGCGCGCGGGTTGCGCTGGTGGACCTGAATGAAGACGCCCTTCAGCGGCTTACCCAGTCCATCGGCGAGGACAAGGCCAGCTACACCGTGGCCGACGTGACCGACCCGGACCAGACCAGCGCCTACGTGGAGGCGGCAGTCAACCGCTGGGGCGGGGTTGATGTCCTGCTGGCCAACGCTGGTATTGAAGGCGTCGTGTCCGATATACCCGAATATCCCATTGACGTCTTTGACCGGGTTATCGCGGTCAACGTTCGGGGAGTCTGGCTGGGCCTCAAGTACGCCATTCCGGCCATGCGGGAGCGGGGCGGCGGCAGCATCGTCATCACCTCATCCACTGCGGGCATTGGCGGGACCTCCGAAATGTCCGCCTACAATACCAGCAAGCACGCCGTAATCGGACTGATGCGGGTTGCCGCCCTGGAGTGCGCGCAGGACGGCATCCGGGTCAACACCGTAAATCCCGCCCCCATCGAGACCCGCATGATGCGCTCCATCGAGGAGCAGCGGGTGGCGGCGATGGACGACGCCGACATTTCCATCGAAACTGCCAAGCAGTCCTACGCCCAGCGGATTCCCCTGCGCCGGTACGGCAACCCTGAGGAGGTGGCCCGTATGATGCTGTTCCTGGCCAGCGACGACAGCAGCTTCTGCACCGGGGGCATTTACATGGTGGACGGGGGCCGGTCGGCGGGCAGTCGGTAGGCAACTCCGACACCCTCTCGTCCCCTGCCCTGAGCCGGAAGGAGGGTTCCTTGCGTATCCTGGTAGTTGGCGGCAGCGGCTTCATCGGCCGGTACCTGGCGCGTCACCTGGCCTCCACGCTGGGCAAGGAGGTGTTCTGCACCTTTCGTTCCCGCCCGCCGGGCGACGATGTAAATCACTGGTACCAAGTGGAGCTTACCGATTCAGTGGCCCTGGAAAGGCTGTTCGGCCTCATCCAGCCCGAGGTGGTGGTGCACCTGGCAGCCCTCGCCGACGTGGGTACCGCGGAACGGGAACCTGAAAGGGCCAATGCCGTCAATGTAGCCGCCACCGAAAACATAGCCGCGCTTTGCCGCGCCCACGACTCCCGGCTGGTCTTCGTTTCCACCGAGTACGTATTCGACGGCCGCCAGGGCTTCTACGGAGAGGCAGACTCCCCCAAGCCCGTCACCCACTACGGCAGGACCAAGCTGGAGGGTGAGCTGGCAACAGCCCGGCTGGCGCCCGACTGGAGCGTCGCGCGCACCAGCATCGTCTATGGCTGGCCCGCGCCCGGGCGGCGCAACTTCGTCACTTCGCTGGTGGAACGCCTTCAGCGGGGCGAGACCTGCGCCGGTTCCACCCAGGTAATGCGTTCGCCCGTTTACGTTGAGCGCCTGGTGGAGGGCATTACCAGGCTGGCTCTGGATCACCATCCTGGAATCCACCACATCGCCGGACGAGACTGGATCAGCATGTATGAATTCGCCGCCCGGGTGGCCCAGGGGTTTGGGCTGGACAGCGGGCTGGTGGTCCCATCCAGCGAAGAATCCGGCAACCCGGACCGGCTGGGGCTGGACTGCGCTGCCACCATGAACCGGTTAGGCCTGGAACACCCGGGCCTGGCGGAGGGACTGGCGGCAATGCAGGCTAGCCCCCATAACCCGCTAATTTGAGGGAGGCGTGTCCCTATATCGTCATTCCGGCCTTGAGCCGGAATCCAGAAACATGGCGAGAGGTCAACTGCAATGCACAGTAGCGGCCCTGGATTCCGGCTTTCGCCGGGATAAGACGTTCCAGGCCATTGCGACTCATCAACTCTAGAGTGTTAATTTCCAGACTGTCCGCATGCCCCGGCTTCAGATCATATTCCAGGGACGTACCCTGTTGTAAAGCTGTTCGGGCGGTCCAAGACGCCCCGTTCCCCGCTGGGTTACGGCAGGTACTTGTCCTCCATTTCCCGGATGTGCTGGGAGCCCAGGATGCCGCCGT
The DNA here is from genome assembly GCA_028874675.1 of Chloroflexota bacterium. Lineage (GTDB taxonomy): Bacteria > Chloroflexota > Dehalococcoidia > Lucifugimonadales > UBA3495 > Bin22. Next base: position 875 of record JAPPJA010000312.1, on the reverse strand, counting down.
TGCTGGCTGCGCCCCACTTGCTCTGGGCGGCTGAGGCCAGGAACTGGTCAATGGCCTCGGTTCCTCGTTCCTGGAAGTCGTGTAGAAAGTCCCACGACGCCTGGAGGCCGGCCATGGTGGTCAGGGCCGGATACCACGCCGCAGCCGCGCCGGCGTCCTGCAGCTCCTGCAAAGTGGGGTGGGTCTGGCTGCCGTGGGTAAAGAGGGGCAGCACCGGCCCGGGAATTCTGCGGATGGCTTCCACGTTTTCCTCCCAGGACTGGACGGCGGGGCAGATTACGTCGGCGTTGGCCTGGTTCTTGTAGGCCAGGCAGCGTTCCATCACCCCCTCAAAGGTGGCGCCGGGCACTCCGCCGAAGTCACAGCGGGCCACGATTACGAAGTCCGGATCGTACTCCATCTTGGCGTCCATGGCAGCCCTGAGTTTGCCCACCATCTCCTCGATGGACACGCAGCGGCGGCGGGGCCCCGACTTGGGCGGATAGGTCTGGTCTTCCAGGTGGGCGCCGGCGATGCCGGCCCGGATGTACTCCTTGACCGTATCGTAAACCTGGATGGCGTCGCCGTAGCCGGTGTCCATGTCGCAGAACACGGGAATGTCTATGGTGTTGACGATGCGCCGGGCGTTGTCCACCATGTCGCGCATGCTGGTGCCGCCCTCGGTGAGGCCCATGAGCTGGGCGGAGGTGTTGCCCCCCGACATGTAGAAGGCCTCGTACCCGGCTACTTCTGCCATCTTGGCTCCCATGGCATTCATCCCGCCGGCCAGAACGAATATTTCGGGCCGTTCAAACAGTTCCTTGAGCCTGGTGGTCATTCGCTGGTTTGCAGGCATGGCCTATCTCCTCATAGCAATTTATTGGATGGACGGTGGC
>JAPPJA010000333.1 GCA_028874675.1 Chloroflexota bacterium | reverse complement strand
CTGCAATACCGGGTTTGCCAAAACCACGGCGAAGTGAGGCGCTAATTCAGGGCGTTGCCCGGGGCAACCCCCTGCCACCATTTCACTACTGAAGGGCGCAGGAAGACTGCCCGCTTACAAGGAGAGAAACCCGCGCCCTGCCGGCGAGCCGGTCTGCCAATTCTGTTAAACTTGGCCTGTCATTTCCTGTCGGAAGAGTTGGGTTGCGGAAAGCGTTTCCCCGAGTACCTTTCTCATCCATCCCGACAGACAGCCACCGGAGTTACCGAATGAAGTTTGGCCTGTTCTCACATCTGCCCTGGCCGGAAGGCGCCAGCCCCAGCCAGGTCATTCACGAAGCCACTGAACAACTGTGCCTGGCCGAGGAACTGGGTTACTACAGTTCCTGGTTTGCCGAGCACCATTTTTCCCGGTACGGAATCGGTTCTTCGTCCCTGGTGGTCTTGAGCAACCTGGCCGCCCACACCAGGACCATCCGGCTGGGGACGGCGGTATTGGTCCCGCCCCTGCACCACCCAGTCCACCTGGCTGAAGACACGGCCACCCTGGATGTGGTGAGCGGAGGCCGGCTGGACGTGGGTTTCGGGCGAGGCACCGCCAATTACGAGTACACCGGCTACAACGTGGACCCGGGCGAGAGCCAGGAGCGATTCCAGGAGACCATCAGCATAGTTGAAGGTCTGTGGACTACCCCGGACTTCGACTACGAGGGCAAATACTTCAGCGTCAACCAGGCCAACCTGGTGCCGCCGCCGCTCCAGGAACCCCATCCTCCCATCTACATTGCCGCCACCCGTACCTTCGAAACCCTGGAGTACGTGGTTTCCACGGGCCACCCCCTCATCTGCGGCGTGGTACTGGACCATGACGACGGTATAGACCTGTGCAACCGCTTCGTCCGGATGTCGGCAGACCGGGGCGACAACATTCCCATGTCCCGGATTCCCTTCTTTCGATACCTGCACGTAGCTGAGACTGAGGAAGAGGCCCGCCGGGTCGCCGAGCCGGCCATCTCATGGACCATGGATATGACCGACTGGCGCCGCTCAATCAACCGGGGCAGCGAGGTAAACCAGAAGCTCGAGGAATTCCGCCGCACCGGGGCCAGGACTGGGCCCTCATACGATTACCTGGCCAAGAAGCGCGCCATCATCGGAACACCCGAAAAGTGTGTGTCCATGATCCGCGAGTTCCAGGAGCAGGGCATTGAGTATTTCGGCTGCAACTTCGATTTCGGTGGCATGCCCCAGGAACATGTGCTTCGCTCAATGAAGCTGTTTGCCCAAGAGGTAATGCCCCATTTTCAGTAACTCGATGGAGACTTCCCAATGGTTTAGTCGCCCCGCAGCGCCACCCACGACCAGGGACTGGTCGAGCGAGTCGCCGACCTGGCCCGCGAGAATTTCGCCCCCAGGGCGGCCGCATTCGACAGCGAGTCGAGCTTTCCTTTCGACAATTACCAGGACCTCCACCAGGCTGACCTGATTGGGCTGACGGTGCCACGGGAACACGGCGGCGCCGGAGTTGACCCAGTCACCTACGTCCTGGCCCTCCTGGAAATCGCCAAGGGCTGTCCCGCTACGGCCCTGACCTTCAACATGCACGCCAACGTCATCATTAACATCAACCAGCTGGCTTCACCGGAGCAGAAGCGGCGGTACTTCAGAGAAGTGGTGGAGGAGGGGAAGCTGTTCGCCACCGTGATGAGCGAGCCCGAATCCAGCTTCCGGGACCTCTTTGTCCTGAGGACCAGGTTTACGCCCACGGAAGGGGACAATTTCCGCGTCCAGGGGCTCAAGCACTTCTGTTCCCTCGGCGACGCGGCCGACCGCTATTTCGTGACCGGCCTGCGGGAGGGTTCCGCCACTGCCGAGGAGGGCATTATGGCGGCCCTGGTGCCTCGCAGCGATGAAGGCATCACCCTGGAGCGGCCATGGAACGCCACCGGAATGCGGGCCACCACCAGCCACAGCATACGTTTCGATACCGAGGTCTCTTCCGAAGACGTCCTGGGAGACCCCGGCCAGCTGCTGACCATAGAACTGTCGGGGTTTGCCCTGGGGTACGCCGCGACTTACCTGGGAGTGGCTGAGGCCGCCTACGACTTCATCCTGGACTACGCCAGGAACCGGGTAATTGCGCCCTCCACGGAGCCGCTGGCTCATGACACCCGAATCCAGCGGAACCTGGGCGAAATGGCCGCCCAGATACGGGCAGCCAAGCTCATGCTCTGCGAGGCGGCAGCCGTCCGGGCCACCGGGGTCCGCGAGGATATGTCCCTGGCTACCAACCAGGCCAAGTACCTTTGCGCCGAGGCCGGTGTGCGGGTTACGGAGCAGGCCATGAGGCTGGCCGGCGGCAGCGGCTTCCTGAAAACCATGCCCCTGGAGCGCTGGCACCGGGACGCCCTGGCCGGACCGGTTATGCCGCCCTCCAACGACCGGTGCCTCGAGGTAATCGGCCGCATCGTATGCGGACTACGGGCCGCCACCCTGGAGTTCCAATAGACCTGTCCGGGGCCCCATGCTGGCTGACTATTACAAACATCAGCCCCCGCCATAATGGCGGGGGCTGAAATGTGCGCCGGATGAGGGAGGGGGCCTAGTTGAAGACCAGTTCCTTGTTGCGGCGACTGGGATCGCTCATCAGGGCCAGGCCCTCGGAGGGGTCCTCCTGGTTGTTGCAGAAGAACTCGATGCGGTTGCCGTCCGGGTCCATGAAGTACACGCTGGAGGTCATGCCGTGGTCGGTGTTGTGGTCCATGGTCACGCCCTTGTCCCGCAGGGAATCGTAAACCTCTTTGAGGTCAGCAATGTCGGCAACCTGAACGGCGAAGTGGTTCAGACCCAGCTGGCCCGGGGTTACGGGAAGCGCATCTACGGGCGCCTTGAACAGGGCCAGGTCATGGTGAATCTTGCCGCAGGTAAGGAAGGTGCCCTGCTCGCCCTGGCGGGAAATCTCGAAGCCGAGAATCTCGGTGTAAAACTTGGTGGAAGCTTCCACGTCCTTTACGTTGAGTACCAGGTGTCCTACGCGAATGGGTTTTGCCATAACAATTCCTCCTAATTTCGGGCGGAAATTGCGCTGGTTGGCCAAAAGCCTTCGAAATTCGCTTGCAGCCCCGTGTTGAAGATACTATACCCTTTTTTGAAGGGCTAGCCAATACTCGCAATTGTTCAGAGTTGATGAGTTACGGAGACTTGGAACTCGTCATACGGGCCCGCGCCGGAATCCAGCAAGGCTGACAGCGAATACGGGTCAAGCGTAGCAAGGATTCCTGGATACCGGCTTTCGCCGTTATGACGCGGTTGGCCAGCACGGAAACCCCACCAACTCTGAACCATTGGTATATGACAGGTTCGTTGACACCGGTGAAGTCCTTAATTACACTCGACTCAGATACTGCATTGTATCCAGCTCAGAATTGCAGCTACTTGGAACAGGGTGCCAGCCATGCCTATAGACCAGGTATCCATTTTGCGGATGTGCGGCGCGTGCCGTCACGAAATCGAGACCATTACGGTCAAAAAAGACAACATGCGCCTGTTTGTCGATGAAAAGGTCTGGTGCGAACTCTGCCAGTCCGAGCAGCCTGAAGTGCGGGACGTCGCCGGCCGCCTGGAAACCATCCGCACCGAACAGCGGCACTACCCGGTCAGCCCGACTTCCGGCCCGCCCGTATTGACCACAAGAGACGAGGCCTAGTACTACAACGACGAGTTATGCTGGTAATATGAAGGGATGAAACAAATG
>JAPPJA010000171.1 GCA_028874675.1 Chloroflexota bacterium | reverse complement strand
AAGAACCTGTGCCGGCCCTGGCTGAGGCGGGAAGAATTGGCGCCCTTTCTGGCTGCATTAAGCTTTTTGACTGTCTTCCCCTCTCCCAGGCCTGCTGATCTGACGCAGAGGGCCATCAGCGATTCTCGCGCCTGGTTCCCCCTGGTAGGTCTCATCCTGGGCCTGATGATGGTTGGGCTGGAATGGGCCCTCAGCTATGCCTTTTCCGCTTACGTTACTGCGGCTGCGCTGGTAGCCTTTTTGGTGATAGCCAATCGCGCCCTCCACTTGGATGGGCTGATGGATACCTGCGACGGGCTGTTCGGCGGGGACACTCCGGAACGTCGCCGCGAGATAATGCGCGACCCGCATGTTGGGGCATTTGCAGTGGCCGGCGCGGGGTGCGCGCTCTTGATCAAGTATGGCGCTCTCATTTCCCTGCTGTCGCTTAACTTGCCCGGAAAGGAAGCGGCCCTGCTGCTGTTTCCGATGTTCTCACGATACACCATGGTATTGCAGTTGATGGTCTTTCCCTATGTGCGGACCCCCGGGCTGGGTTCGCCTTTTCACGAGTACCCGGCGGCGGTACCTTCAGCCATAGCTGCCGTGGTGACCGTGGCGGCGGCGCTGGTGGTGGGTGGCGTGGGCGGCATGGTGGTGCTGGCAGGAATCTGCATATTTGCTCTATTGCTGGGCCAGGGAATGGTCGGCCTGGCCGGGGGCATGACCGGGGACACCTATGGCGCAACCAATGAACTGTCGGAGGCGGTTGGACTGCTGGCGTTGGTCGCTATTATTCCCTTCGGACTGGTTGCACCCATCTGGCGCCAAATCAGTGAAGTGCTCTAGCCGACCGTCTCCGTTCTGGCACCCGGGTATTGCGCGAAAGTACGGGTCGGGTGGTAAAACAACCTCATGCAGGAAAAGCACAGCCGGGGTTCCCCCTGATCTTTCCGCCCCGACCTGAAAACCTGGACAAACGCCTCGGAGGCTGCAGCTGGCATTCCCGGCAGCTGACAGGTTCGTGCTGGCAGAACAATCAGGCTTGAATGTCCCAGTTGTCCCTCTACATAGCCGACATTCCCCTGGAGGCCGGGGTGCTGATTCTGGCCGTGATCCTGGACCTGCTGGGCCGGGAACTGCCGGGCAGGATTCACCCCACAGTCTGGATGGGTTATACGGTCAGTGTCGCGCAAAGGGTGGCTCCCAGGACCAGGGTGGCGGGGCTGGTTGCGGGAACGCTGATTGCGGTGTTTATTCCAGCCTTTTGGGCGGCCTGCGCCTGGGTTGCTTCCTGGGGCCTGGCAGAACTTCACTGGGCGGCGTATCTCATTGGCGGGGCGGCGCTGCTGAAAACAACCTTTGCAGTCAGGATGCTTCACCGGGTAGCTGCCCAGACGGAGTCCCTGGCCGTTCAGGGCGACCTGCCGGGTTTGCGGCACAACATGCGCTCCCTGGTGAGCCGGGACGCTTCGGAAATGACGGTGGGACAGGCCATCGCCGCCACCGTGGAATCGGTTTCCGAGAACACCACCGACAGCTTAGTCGGCGTCTGGCTGGCCTTTGCTTTTTTCGGGCTTCCCGGGGCATTCGCTTACCGAGCTATCAACACCCTGGACAGTATGATAGGCTATCGGGGCGAGTACGAGTTCCTCGGGAAGGCGGCGGCCCGTCTGGACGACCTGGTAAACCTGGTCCCCGCCAGGGTTACCGCCCTGCTGCTGGGACTGGGTAGCCTGATGCTTCCCGGCCAGCGGGCGGGCGAGGCCTTCCGGGTGATGTGGCGCGACCACGCCCGCACCTCCAGCCCCAATGCGGGTTGGACCATGGCAGGAATGGCCGGCGCCCTGGGGGTTGAGCTGGCGAAGGAAGGCCACTACCGGTTGGGTGACTCCACCCGCCCGCTGGAGCCCAGGGACATTACCCGGTCGGTACAGTCAATGTACTTTATCGCAGGTTTGGGGATTGCCATAACCCTGGCCCTGCTGCTGCTCAAGGAGCGGATGTTCGGATAGATGAGCGAACCCGTTGGTGAAATTGCCAGTGCGAGACGTCCGGTCCACGGCGGAATCCGGCCGGCTCAGCTGCGGCAGCTGGGACTGGACCCGGCAGAGGCGCTGGACTTCAGCGCCAGCGTCAGTCCCTTGGGACCTCCCGAGGGCTTGTGGGACGCGCTGAAGAGGGTCGATCTGGGCGCCTATCCGGACCCTGAATGCCTGGAGCTGAGGGAATATCTCGCCGACCACCACGGCGTCGGCATCGAAAATCTTCTGGTGGGAAACGGCTCCACGGAACTGATCCACCTGCTGGCCCGGGCGTACATTTCCGGCCCGTCATCCAATGGGTGGCCCCGTGTTTTGCAGTTTTCGCCCACATACGGCGAGTATGCCGGCGCTTGTGAACTGGCTGGGGCTGAAGTGCTGGAACTCCAGGCTCGGCGCGAGGATGATTTCAGCTGGGACCTCGATGCAGCTGAGGACGCAATTCTCCGGGAGAGCCCGGCGCTGATTTTTCTTTGCAATCCAAACAATCCCACGGGCGTTTACCTGGACAGGCAGCAGGTATCGAGATTGTGCGATGCTGCCGCCAAGGCCAATTCACTGTTGGTCCTTGACGAAGCCTATGTAAACTTTGTGGAGGACCGGTGGGATGCCCTGCCGCTATTGGCAGCGGAGTCTGGGTCCAACCTGGCGCTGCTCCGCTCGATGACCAAGGACTATGCGCTGACGGGTCTCAGGCTGGGTTACGTGGCGGCCGCCCCGGAAATTGTCCGGAGGTTGGCGGCGCTGCAACCGGACTGGAGCGTGAACGCCCTGGCCCAGGCCGCTGGCGTGGTCGCCCTTGAAGATGAGGACTACCTGCCCAGGGCCAGGCAAGCCGTCAACGCCTCCAGGGACTTCCTGACCCGGGAGTTAAACGCGGCAGGTCTTTGCGTACTGCCATCGGCTGCCAATTTTCTGCTGGTAGAGGCAGGCGCCGGGGCGAAATGGCGTGAAAGGTTGATGTCCAGGGGGATGTTCGTCAGGGATTGCGCTTCCTTCGGTCTTCCCGATTGCATCCGAATTGGCATCAGGTCCATGCCCGATTGCCAGAGGCTGGCAGAAGCGGTCAGGCAGGAAATCGAGGAGCATGGCAACAGTTAGAAGGGACCATATAAGGTGTCCGGTCTGTCGGAAATTGGAACAGGGGCGGACGCAGTCCGGGGAGTAAGGTAGAGAAATGGGAACATTTTACATTGTGCGGCACGGCGAGACGTTGTGGAACGCTGAGGGACGCATTCAGGGCCACACCGACGTGGGCCTCACCGAGCGGGGCAGGGAACAGGCCCGGGTCACCGCGAGGCGGCTCTCGGACATTGCGTTCGGCGCGGCCTATTCCAGCGATATGAGCCGCACCAGGGAGACGGCCGAGATAATCCTGGGCGAGCGAGACACACCTAAAGCCGGTGCCGGAACTGCGGGAGTACAACAAGGGAGTCTTCGAGGGACTGACTCCGGAAGAATACCGGGAACAATACCCGCAACTCTATGAGTCATCGCTGGTCAATGATCCGGATTTTGCGCCGCCAGGGGGCGAGACCATCCGCCAGTGCCAGTCCCGCATTTCCCGGTTCCTCTCCAGCTTGAGAGAGTTGCACCCGGGGGACGATGTGCTGATTGTTGGCCATGGCGGTTCCCTGCGCAGTGGTATAGTCGCCCTGCTGGAGCTGCCGCTGGAAGCAAACTGGAAGTTCGTCATGCACAATTGCGCCCTGTCTGTGGTTCGCACCTACCC
>JAPPJA010000132.1 GCA_028874675.1 Chloroflexota bacterium | reverse complement strand
CATGGGGATCGTGTACCGGATGACAGCCTTGCCCGGGACCACGCCGATCTCCTTCACGAAGGACTTGATGAAGGCCCGCGTTTCGGTAAGGTCGCTCTCCATCAGAAAGCTGCTCATCTCCATAACGTAGGCCGCGATGGTTTCCTCGTCTCCCAATCCGGTCATCCTCATTGACAGAATGGCTCGGGCTTCGTCGGCGGCAGCCTCCAGCTTCTCCTGCCGCTCCTGGTGTTCTCGTATGCGGGGCAGGATGTCGTTGATCTCCAAGTCGGTGGTCTCCACAACCACCCACAGCCGGTCCATCCTGCGCCTTATCTCGCTCAGTTCCTCCTCGATAGCCTCCACCTTCTCCCGCTGCTCTTTGATTACGCTGTCCAGCTCCTCATTAACCAGTTTCACCAGTTCCCGGATGTTGCTCTCGGTGAGGATGTTCTCCCGGATATTGTCGATGATCATCCGCTCGAACCGTCTGGCGTTGAGCCGGGGAGTGTCGCAGGCGCCCTGTCCCTGCTTCAGCAGGGAGTGGCAGACGTAGTAGGTGAACTGGCCGCTCTTGGCCTCATGGGCGGTGAGGGCCTTGCCGCAGGTTTCGCACTTGACGATGCCACTGAGCAGGTAGGGGCTGGCGGCCCGGCGGGGGTGAATTTTGCTGGGTGCCTTGGACCCCAGGATGGCAGCTACCTGCTCGAACTCATCCCTGGAGACGATGACGGGGAAGGCGTCCTCCACCCGCACCGGCGGCGCGTTGTCCTTGGCCCTCGTTCCCCAGACCAAAGTTCCCGTATAGGTCTCGTTGGTGAGGATCCTGTGGATGGTGGTCTTGGTCCAGCGGCCCCGCTGTGGGCTGGCGATACCCTCATTGTTCAGGGTCTTGGTGATGTCCAAGGTGCTGGTGCCCACCAGGGCCATCTGGAAGATGCGGCGCACCACACCGTCGGCGGGCGGGTCCAGTTCCAGCTTGGGGCGTTTCTTGGCCCCGTCCTGCACCTGCACCTTCCGGTAGCCGTAGGGGGCGTAGGTGGAGACCCAGAAACCCCGGGAGGCGGCCTCCCGCATCCCCCGCCTGACCTCTTCGGCAAGATTCTCGCTGTAGAACTCGTCCACGGACTCGATGATGGCCTCCATCAGCTTGCCGGTGGGGGAGTCGTCGGCGTGTTCGGTTATGGAAGTTACCCGGATGCCCCGCTTGCGGAGCATGGACTTGAAGGCCACGGCGTGCTCCCGTTTGCGGGTGAACCTGCTGAATTTCCAGACGAGGATATGGCAGATGCAACCGCAACGGAATCAGGTGTAGGGGAATCGGGTGAGTAGAGACCATCCCCTAACGGGTCATCGTCGATGGGTATAGCCAGCGTGATGTCCACGTTGTTATCCCGGTCGATGACCACCTGCTCCACTACCATCTGAAGAATCTCCCTGCGCTGCTCATCGGTCAGGTCGTCAAGGCCCTTGCCGACTTCCCTGGCCCAGGCAAGGACCGCGTCCATCAAGAGCCGCTTCTCGGCTCCGCTCGCCTCCTGAGCACGGTAGTAGTCCAGCTTCGCCCTGGCGCTCTCCAGCCGCTCGGTGATGTACCTGCGCTGGTGGTCCAGTTGGGCTTCTGTGATCTTGCCCGACACGAACAGCCTGATGGCCCGGTCCTCCTCCGTCTGGATGCTCCGCACATCCCGCTCGGCCTGGGCCATTTCCTCCTCAAACCCGCCGTTCTCCTGGGTATCGAGGGTGTCGATACCCGCTACGATGAGGCCGGGATTCTGGAGTACCCGACTCACCTCGCTCCATACCGGCTCCTCCAGTCGCTCCGCGCGAATGTAGTGACGCGCCCGGCATTTCAGGCGGAGACTGTGCATTCCGTTGCACCGGTAGTACCTGCGGGGGGTGGGCAGGTCGTAGCGGTACTTCTTGCCGCCCCGAACGTTCGTGGTGCTCCACGTGGACTTGGCGTGGAAGCTGTGACCGCACTCGCCGCACCTGAGCAGGTGCTGCAACAGGTAAGTCTCCTTCGTGTTCCTCCTGGCCTTTCTGCTCCGCTGCTTCTTCAAGGTCTGCGCCCGCTCCCAGGTCTCGTCGTCGATGATCTGGGGGACCGGCACCTCAATCCAGGTGTCCTCCGGCTGTTGGTAGACCTTGACGCCCTCTTCGGTGGAGATGACGCGTTCCTTGCCGTAAATCCACGTTCCCGTGTAGGTCTCGTTCCTCAGAACGTAGTGGATGTAGGACTGACGCCAGAGCATCTTCCCGGTCTGGGTGGGAATTCCATCGTCGGTCAGCCTCACGGCGATGGAGGGGGAGCCCATCCCCTCGTGAACGTACATGTTGAAAATGCGCCGCACCACCTCGGCCTGCTCTTCGACCACCACCGGCCTGCCGTCGTCTCCGATGCGATAGCCGTAGGGGAGCTTGCCGGTGGGCACCCGTCCCTGCTTGGCCGTGCCGCGCTTGCCCAGGGTGGCGCGCTCCCGGAAGTTGTCCAGCTCGATCTTGCCGATGGCGGCCATGAGTCCGAAGGTCTTCATGTCGATGGCGTCCATGACGGACTCCAGCCGGACCTGGTGGGCCTCGACCACCTCCATGAGGGCGGCAGCGGTGTACATTCCCCGGCTGAGGCGGTCCGACTTCCAGCAGACGATGACGTCGAAGCGTCCCTGCTTGGCGTCGGCCAGGATTCGCTGGAACTCGGGACGCTTCTTGGACCAGCCCCGGCCTACCTCTTGGTAGCGGGCAGTGATGGTGAGACCCTTTTCCTCGCAGTAGGCTTCCATCTCGCTGATCTGCTCGGAGATGGAGGTCTTGTCCTCCCCGTCCTGGCTCTTGTCGGACACGCGGGCGTAGATGGCCGCCCGGTTGCCGTATTGCTGTCCCTGTGGTTGCTTTGCTGCCTCTCTTGCCATAACTGCCTCCTTAAGTTTACGCCGCATAAACCAAAAAGACCCGCCCCTGCCGGGAACGGGTCTGCAAGTAGTACAATACCACCGCATCACCTGTCGTCAGCAGGTGGCGCCACGGCCCGGGGTGTTGTCAGCACCGCCGGGCCAACCTGTAGGGCTGATGATACCCGAAGAGCGGGGCGGCGTCAAAAGGGCTGTTGGTCGCCGTTGTGCCTCCTGCCTTTCTCGCTGTTGTCCTGTCTCACTGTTCATTCGCTTCCTCGTATTCATTCCTGGGGGAGTGGATTTCCGCCGGTTTGGCCCCGTCGGCGGTGGCGTACCTGACCAGCACGGTGAAGAGGGCTCGGAGCCGGTCCTGGGCGTCGGGGTTGGGCTTGGACCGAATCCGCACGTTGCCCAGGACCATCACGTCCCGGCTGGAGTGGTTGGGTCTGTTCGGGTTCCTGGTGTTTGGCAAAGCGTCCTCCGGCGGTCCCGGCAGGCCGGTTGCAATCCTTCTGAAAGGTCAGCCCTGCCGTTGGGTTTCGGGGGCGTTCTACGGGAGAAGGCAACGCGGAAACACCAGCCATAGAACGCCCGTTCAAAGACCAGTGTGAACGCTCGTAGCTTCTGCGGAAACCGCCTATAGGGTGGTTCATCCGTGAACCACTCGACGCGGCTCAGAGGAGATACGAGGGTGAAAGGAAAAGGAGCGGGCCGGAGCGAACCCCCCATGATTAACGACATTAGGGAATGCGAAATGGCAAGAGTAGTTGACGCAGAACACCCCGAAGGGCTAATCGCGGTGCAGGGCCCGGGCCCTGGGCAGCAGGTGAGCCAGACCCAATTCCTCGGCCAGGTCCTGGAGGGCCAGCAGGTAGTGGGCGCTGGGCTGGACGCCGT
>JAPPJA010000211.1 GCA_028874675.1 Chloroflexota bacterium | reverse complement strand
CGGTGCAGGACCTGGTGTGGAAGCTGCTGATGGCGATTGCCTTCATGTACCTGGCCGGGCGGGTCCCGTCGATGCTGGGGCATCACGGCACCTTTGACGCCTGGCTGCACACCCTCTACTTCGGGATGTCCCTGCCCGGCTCCATGGTCCGCTCGGCCCGTTCCCTGGGCTTGATGGTTGGGGGGGCCGCCGGCGGCCCGGCGGGAGCGGCGGGAGGGGCAGCAAGCGCGGCCAGCGCCGCCGGGGGCGCGGCGAGTTCGGCGGCCCAGAACTCCACGCCATCAGGCCAAAACAACTCTTCTCCCAGGAGCCAGACGCCCTAGCCGAAGTGGCGATGACAACTGGATGGGAGGAAATACGCGCCGACCCAAGGAGGTGAACCATGTGCCGGTAGGGAAATTGGATTACTCCAAACGCGAACGAAACAGCCGAGCGAGGCAACAAAAAGGAGAAGAAGCTTATGGAAGACCTGACACAGACCATTTCGAACCTGGTGGGGATCCTGCTGGGGCTGGTGGGCGTGGTAGGCGTGGGCTATTTCATCTACGGCGCCTACCTCTACCTCACCGCCTCAGGCGCCCCCAACCAGATGGAGCGAGGCAAGGCGGCCATGATGACCGCGCTGGCCGGCGTGGTTCTTGCCCTGGTGGCCTACGGAGTGGTGGAACTGGTGATCAATGCCGTGGTGAGCCCACCGGTGGAACTGGAACTTCCGGACCCCGGCAGCGGTGACGGTGGCGAGAGTGAGAGCGAGGGCTAGGAGGAAAGGAATGAGAGAGCATGAAGTACCCACTCACGTCCAGGCCGAGGACAAGGCCCTGCTGTGGTTCACCTTTCCCCAGATCGTGGCGGTGGTGGCAACCTGCGCCATGGCCTACGGCGTATATCGCTACTTCCCCTTCGGACCCTCGGGGCTGAAGCTGGGCTTGGCCATCCTGCTGGGCATTGTCGGCATCGCCATGACCGCGGGCAGGGTGGGCGGCCGGGGGCTGCCTCTGGTGTGCGCCGACCTGCTGAAGTTCAAGCTGGGCGCTCGGCGCTACGCCGGCTCCCCGTCGGAACTGGCGGTGAGCGAGCCGCCGCCCCAGCCCGCGGCCAGGCCCGACCCCCTGCGCCTGCTGGCGAAGAAGGCCGCCTACGGTATGGGCAAGGCCATGAAGACGGCAAGGCGAAAGGACCGGGCTCCCTTTAGACCCCACGGCTGGTTCGGCAAGCGGCGCCGCGCCCGAGGGGGCGACCAGGCCAAACGGAACGTCCGGGAGGCTAGAACCCGCAAGCCCTGGTACCGGCTGCTGGCGGTGGCGGGGTTGCTGGGGCTGAGCCTGCTGGCCATGCCCTCCTCGGCGTCGGCCGACGACCCGGATGACAACCCCTACGGCGACGCCTGGCGGCTGGAAGAAATCTATTTTGTGCCGCCGGACCCGGTATCGGGCCGCCGCATCTACGTCGAAAAGCTGGCCGTCACCGGAAACACCGCCGCCGTCACCCTGCGGGCCGCCCAGGAACTGGGGCTGAAGGGTCGGGTATATGGCGGACGGAAGGGCAGGACCCTGAAGATGGGCGTGAATTCAACCTTCAACGCCGGCCAGGCCAGGACCTACAACCTGACCCTGAACGGTCCCTCCCCGTCCTTCACCTTCTCCTGGCTGGATGCCCTGGGCTTTGCCGGCGCGACGTCCCTGAAGCGGCACCAGATTCCCCACCCCCTGCCCTCCGCCGACGGGGATATCTGCGACCTGGAGGTCACCTCCCTGGAGTGGACTCCGGGACAGATCCAAGGAGTCATCGCTTCGGATTGCATCACCAATACACGGCACGAGGAGGACCTGCGAGTGTACGGCGGCCACTTCAGCCAGAGCGTCCCCGCTCTGCTGGACGCTACCGTCACCGTGGTCGCGGGAACGGTCGCCGTCGCGTGGGGCGGCCACTCTACCACGGCGCCCCTCGTCCCGGGCGGCGAGACCGCCTTTACCCTGGCCGTAGCTAACGACCGGGCGGTTAGCGAACTGGAAATCGCGGCGGACCTGACGGCCACCCTGACCGTGCCCCGGCCGCCCATGTTGCAGACGGTCCATCACCCGGCCCGCACCGACGTGTACACCCGCCGCGTGACCTGCACCTGTGGCGAGAGCAGCACCGTCAAGACCGTCCGCATCTACGTCCACCACCCGGAGCACGTGCGGGCGACGGAGCGCCAACGCGCCGACGTGACTCGCACCCGGACGGAAAGCGTTCTCCTGCCGCCCGGCTTGGGATTAGGGGCCGACGCCCCCTACCAGGCCCTGCGCGTGCCCCCGCCCCAGCCCCCACCGCCCAAGGCGGAACAGTCGCCGGTGGGCGATTCCGGTTGGTGGAACTGGCTGTGGCCCGGCGATTGACCATCCTCCTGTTTTCCCTCGGGGCGGCCCTGGCGTCGGTGGCCGCTGACACGCCGGAAGATAGGAAGGAACTGCTGGTGGCAGCCATCAACCAGGTGCTGACGGGCATGGCCTACGTGGGGGCGGGCCTGTGCTTCTTCGGCATCGTGTGGGCCGGGTTCCTGCTGATGGCCGAGGGCGCCGAGGGCGAGGGAAGGGGAAGCCGGGCGCGCAACGCAGTGATCATGGCCGTGGTCGGTTTGGTGTTTGTTCTGATGGCCAAGGGCATCGCCGCCGGCTTACTGGGCAGGGTCATCACCGTCCTGCCCGGAGCATAGAAACAGGAAAGGAGCTGTAAATGGCAAAACCCAGATTTCCCAATCCGAACAACCTGAAAGACCTGGCCCGGCGCTGGCCTCCGGGCCCCTCACGACACCAGGTCGCTGGCGGAGGAGAGGAGCCCGTTGCCGGGGAACCCAAGCCACCGCCGGACCTTAATCTGTTCTTCATGCTTTCCCACCTGGAGGAGGACGGCCCGGTGCGGCTGGACGGGGTAAAGCTGGCGGTGCTGGAGGTGATGGGTTTGGAGCTGGACGAGCCCAAGCTGGGCGCCTTCGCCGGTTCCCTGAACGCGGTGGATTTCCCAGTGCAGCTGCTGGTGCGCCAGCACCCGCCGGTACTTTCGACCCTGCGCAACAACCTCATGGCGGCCCAACCCGAAGATTTGCCCCGGCAGACGAAGGACGCCGCCGACAGCCTGGGCCGGCTGCTGACCACCCTGGAAAACCGGGAGGGCATCCTGGACCGGCGCTTCTACGCCGTGTGCGAGCACGCCCGCGCCGACGAGCTGCGGGCGCTGCTGGTGCGGGCCGGTCTTGGCGTCTTTCCCCTGAATGGCGAAACCCTGAAGCTGCTGCTCCTGGCCTGCGCCCTGGGCGGCTCTCCCCAGGACCGCGATGAAGACGAAGAGCTTGAGGTAGAGATCAACCGCCGGGACATCCGCATCGGCGGACGCCTGGTGCGCTCCCTGCACCTGGGCAAGTGGCCCCGCAGTCTCGCGCCCGGCTTTCTGCAAGGGCTGATGGCCGCCGGCGCGCCCATGGATCTGTCGGTGCACCTGGGGGCGATACCGGCGGAGCAGGCGGCCCGCACCCTGGAATGGCAGAAGGTCAGGTTTGAATCAGCCCAGAGCCTGTCCTTCAAGCGGGGCCGCTCCATGTCGCCCGAGGCGGAGATCGCCCTGGAGGACGTGAGCCGTCTCAGGGACGAGGTTCAGCGGGGCCGGGAGCGACTGTTCCACGCATCCCTATCCGTCACGCTTCACGCCGACAATGCCGACACTCTGAAGGACCTGACCCAGAAGGCCCGGGCCCACTTCGCCGCCACGTTGGGCAAGCTGGACAACCTGGCCTTCCG
>JAPPJA010000520.1 GCA_028874675.1 Chloroflexota bacterium | reverse complement strand
CCCCACAACCATCCGGCGGGCGTGCGGCAGCCTCCGTCGCAGCACCAGCACCTGGAAGACGGCCAGCACCCCCACGATTGGCGCGATGTCCTGAACGGTGGAAAACAGGGTCGTCCACAGTGTGTCGAAGAACCCCTCGCTCATGACACGATAATCCCGTAGGCCATTACAAAACACATGGGCGTCAGGCTGGCCAGGGCTATGATTCCAAACCCGTCAATCAGCGGATTGCGGCCGCGTATTGTCGTCGCCAGGCCCACACCCAGGGCGGTAACCAGGGGTACCGTCATAGTGCTGGTAGTCACGCCCCCGGAGTCATAAGCAATTCCCACAATCTCCGCGGGCGCAAACAGGGTCATCAGGGTAACAACCAGGTAGCCGCCAATAATCAGCCGGTGAATGGGCCAGCCCTTGAGTATGCGCAGCACGCCCAGCAACACCGCCGCGCCTACCGACAGGGCCACCACCAGGCGCAGGTTGAAGGCATAACTGGCCCGGGCCTCGGGCGTGTCGGCAATTGCCGCCCCCCGCGAGGCCACCTCGGCCGCCTCCTGGGCAATGGCAATCAGCGCCGGCTCCGCCACCGTGGCCCCAAATCCCAGGCAGAAGGCGAAGGCCAGCAGGGCAGTCAGGCTCCGTTTGTTGGCGAACCCCTGGGCCAGCGTCTCACCCAGCGGGAAGAGCCCATACTCCAAACCCTGCATGAACAGGGAAAGGCCGGCCACCACGCAGATCAGGCCCACCATTACTCCCCAGAAATTCGGGAAGGGCTGCTGCAGCACCACGATCTGAAAGAATGCGATAACCAGGATTATCGGCGCCAGATCGCGCAGGGATAGCAGTATGCGGTGAAGGGCCCCGCCAACGGGGCGGACCAGTCGTCTAACCAGTGGGCGTTTGGTTTGCCCGGCCAGGGCCATTATGGTGGGGGGCATCGTGAATGCTTGGAGCGGGCAATGTCTGGTAAAAATGCCAGCGACTTCCAGCTACCTCCGACAGGGATTCAATGTGGCAGGCTGCTAATGATAGCAGGGGTATGGAAGGACGGGCATTTGTTTCTGTCCCGCTGGACGGCAACCGACGCTTCGGGATAATAGCACCGTCCCTCCAGGGCCTTCAAGGAGATCGCAGAACCGGATGCTGGCAAAAGGCTGCCGGGCGCCGCCGCAACCTCAACCAGGCATCCTCCCCTGTCGCAATAAGAGGCTGCCAAAATCCCTTTCCCAGGCTTTGCGGAAGGGACCCCTGGTCCTAAATTGACCCGTCCGGCTCCAGTCCCAGCAATACACGACCAAATTGCTGGCCACCCAGGTCCATTATCAGGCCATCCCGGTGGGCCACCGCCTGGGCATCCCGGTGGAACCGCTGCATCGGTTCCGAGTCGAAAAGGGCATGCCCTCCGCTGAGGTCGAACAGCCGATTGACCGCCTGCAGGCCCAGTTGGGTGCAAAAGGCCTTATCCCTCCGGAACCTGGCCCGTTCCAGGGTAGTAAAAGGCTCGCCTTCGCGTCCCTTCCGCAGCGTTTCCGCCACATCCCCCTCCATCAGGGCCTGGGCCGCATCCACCTCCGCGCAGGCCTGCGACAGCCTGAGGTGGATAGCCGCGGAGTCGGCGGTTCTGCCCGGACCGGAGGTCCCCGACAGCTTTTCCACGAACTCGTCAATCATTCCCCGGGCGAGGCCAATCATCGGGGCTACCAGGTCCCAGCCCAGCATAACCGGCACCGGCACCCGGTACCGGTCCTGGCCATGCAGTTCCCAGCCGCTCAAGTCCGAGTCTCCGGCCGTGCTCACCTCCACCACCCGGTGGGCCGGAATGAATATGTCCTCTACGGCGATATCCTTGCTGCCGCTGCCCTTCAGCCCCGACACGTACCAGGTGTCCACTATCTGGTAGTCTCCCCTGGGGACCAGCACCCAGTTTCGGGTTCCTATGCCCGTGACACCCAGCATTATCCAGGAAGCCGAGTCGCAGCCGCTGGAAAACTCCCACCGGCCCGAAAGGCGGTAACCGCCCTCTGTCGGAGTGCATGTGGACCTGCCCGGGCTGAGGGAACTTGAGCACAGGCAGTCGGGCCCACTGCCGAAGACCTCCTCTTGCGCCTGCTGCGGCCAATAACCCACCAGCCACGAGTGGGCCACCCACAGCGAGTAGCACCAGGATGTGGACGCGCATCCCCGCGCCAGCTCAACTCCCACTTCGTGGGAGACCCCATAGTCAATGTCCAGTCCACCGTAGCGGCTGGGCACCCCAATAAGATGGAGCCCCGCATCCAGTATTTCCTTGACCGTTTCCTCAGGGACCCGACGCAGCTCCTCGGTACCGGCGGCCCGCTCCATCAGGACGGGCATCAAGGCAGAGGCCCGCTCCAGCAACAGGTCGCGGTTGAGGGCAGCGGTTGTTGACATGGGGTTGGCAGTCATAAAGCACCATTCCCGGGGCCGGACCTGGGCTGCAGTCCTGTAGCCAATTCACAGCCACCCTGCCCCCTGGACTCTGAAGTCAGGGTTGGGGGTGACGGCCTGCCAGGAACAGCCTGCAGGCTCAATTCCAGCCCGCCGGACGATTTTAGAAAGGGCGTCTCCGCCGCGGCGCAAGCCCATACTACTAGCGGCGGCGGGAAAGGGCAACGGCGCGGAGAAGGGGCGGCGTTCCCCACCGTCTCCGCAGCCCTTGAGGACTTCTCCCCGGGGGCTAATCCCAGCGGCACAGGCGCGCCAACCCTATTCCTCCTGGTTGCGGTCCAATCGCTCTTCCAGGCGGCGTAGGGCTTCCTGGGTTGCCTGAATTTCTCGAAGCAGCTGGTCGCTGGTGGGAGGTGTCCGCAATTCCTCAAGCCTGTCCCGCTTGGCTTCGTCGAGGTTGTTAATGATGATTGCGATGAACATATTGATCACCACGAAGGTGCCCACCACCACAAAGCTGACGAAGTAAATCCACGCCAGCGGGTGCAGTTCCATGGCCGTGAACATCACCTCGGTCCACCCCTCCAGCGTAATGATGTTGAACAGGGTAAGTACCGAAATGCCCAGGCTGCCCCAGTTCTCGGGGTCGTGGGCGTGGAACAGGTGGTAACCCATTATGGCGTAAATGTAAACGACGATGCTCATCAGTATGGTTACGTGCATCACGCTGGGAATTGAGCGCACCAGGGCAGCCACAATCAGCCGGAGGTCCTGGACGGCAGATACCAGCCGTACTACCCGCAGCAACCTGGCCAGGCGCGCAATCATTGCGAACTGGCCGGTGGCCGGCACCAGCGCAAAGACAATCACCAGGAAGTCGAACACATTCCACCCGTCAAAGAAGTACCGGTAAGAACGTGGGGCCAGGGCAAGCAGCTTCAGGGCGGCCTCTACTATGAAAATGCCCAGGGCTATCTGATTGCCCAGGTGCATCAGGCCGCCAAACCTGCGGTTCAGCTCCGGAGAAGTTTCCAGGCCCAGCAGGATTCCATTGGCGATGATGACGCCGATGATGAAGTATTCGAAGGTGTGGGAGTAAACCAGGCTGGAAGAGAGTTGAACCAGTCGTGTCATGGGAGGCGTGCCGGGAAAAGTTCTTCAGGCGCTCTTGAGTTTGGTAATTCCGCTCCGCCCAAGGTCACCGTCTCAGGTTCCATTGGGGGATTCGGGCCAGCAGGTACAGTTTAGCATAACCCTTCCCCACCGACTCGTTCCCTCTTGCAACTTGCCTGGGCTATCGCCAATCCGATTTGGGGGTTACTTTGTCGTTCCCGCGCAGGCGGGAACCTCGACCCTAGGTCGGCAACC
>JAPPJA010000372.1 GCA_028874675.1 Chloroflexota bacterium | reverse complement strand
GAACAGACAGTGGTTACCAAGTATGACCGGTGGTCTGAGGATCTGGCCATCAACGTCAACACCTTTGTTGTTGTCGCCACCAGGGGGCACCGGTTCGATGACATGGCCCTGGAATCGGCGCTGAAGACCCGCGCCCGGTACATCGGCCTCATGGGCAGCCGGCGCAAGAATCTGATGATTTACCGAAGGTTGCTGGACCAGGGTGTGAGCCTGGAGCGACTGAAGGAAGTCCACGCGCCCATTGGCCTGGATATCGGTGGACTGCAGCCGGAGGAGCTGGCGGTCAGCATAATGGCCGAGATCATTATGACCCGCCGCGGCGGCAAGGGCGGCCCATTGCAGATGGACCAGTGGTACCTTGACCGGGTGGCCGAGCGCTTCCAGGACGCCATTGAAGTATAGTATTCATCAAAGTGCCCAATCCGGGCGCTAAAGGTACTATGCCCGAGACTGCAGCCATTCTCCTGGCAGCAGGAGAATCCCGAAGAATGGGTGAACTCAAGGCCCTGCTCCAATGGCAGGGCCAATCCCTGCTTTCCCACCAGTTAGCCGCACTGTCCGGCGGGGGCGTGGACCGCGTTATAGTGGTCCTCGGCCACCGCTATGAAGAGCTGTTGCCGGAGATTGAAGGGAAACCGGGTGTGGAGTGGACCCTTAACCCGCACTATCTTCAGGGCAAGACCACATCAATCAGGGCGGGACTGGACACCCTGGGAGATCGGTTGCCCGGGGCCCTGCTGTTGTTGAACGTGGACCAGCCCCGGAGCGCCGAAACCGTGGGATATCTGCTCCGCCAGCACCGTGCCAGCGGCCCGCTCATTACCATTCCTGCCTTTGCCGGGAAGGGTGGCCACCCAGTGGTTTTCGATGCCGCCCTGATCTCAGAGCTTGAGGCCATTAGCGAGGCAACCCAGGGAATACGGGAGGTGGTGAGGCGTCACCAGGAAGGAATTCTGAGGGTGGAAATGGAAACGGGGGAGGTATTGTGGGACCTCAACACTCCAGAGCAGTATCGGGCTGCCCTGGGTGAATCCGGCTAGCTCAAAGTCACCAACAACCAAGAGGAATCCGTAACAGCGATCAGGGCCCGGTAAACCTACCGGGCCCTGATTTGCTTTCGCTTCGCATTCCCGCCATTCCGGTTTTATTACCGGATGTACCCTTCCTGAGGCAACTCACCAAGGATGTCAGTTCGCTTGGTATCTGCGCGGGACTTGCTTTTCGTTCTGTATCCCTGCCGTTTCTGAAGCATCCCCTTTAAGGGTTATCCACTCCTTTCCGAACCGGCAGGGACGCTACAAGGGAAGATCCATTTATGGCAATGTTCGAAAACTTTAACCATATCCAACCTCCTTACCGGATTTCGGAACAGTCCGGGCATTCATGCCCTTCTTGCTCTATATGCAGGCTAACATGTTGCGATACCGCTGTCAATAGATTTTGACCAAATTGGTATAAATTGCAGACAAATACTAAGGGCGGGAACCAGTCCCGCCCTTGCGAAGTTCTGCCCTGTCTTGCGGCCTTCCTATGCAGGCTGAGCCAGCGCCCTGGGCTTACCGGGGATAAGGAGGGAAGCCAACAGCCCGATGAAGTAGAACCCGGCGGTAATGTAGAAACCGTACTGCCAGCCGGCGTTGTTCTGGTCGAACCACTCCACGGAACCGAAGATTACCAGGGCGGCGGCCGCGCCGAAGAAGGTGTTGTTGCCCCACATCAGGCCAAGGAAACTGGATTCCAGCCGTCTTCCAGCCGCAATGTCGGCGGCCGCGGCCTGGGTGAGGTTATTCACCGAGAAGTTCAGAATGCCGTAGATGGCAACGAACAGGGTAATCCAGTAATTGTACTCGCCGGTCTGTTGGCCGCTCCAGATTATCGCCAGGGTCAGGACGGTAGTGACGGCCATGACGAATATGATGATGGCCCGGCGGCCGATTCTGTCAGACAGGGCGCCGATCAGGGGACCAGCCACAATGCCCGGGCCAACCATTAATGCCACGTGGGAGGCGGCCTGGAAGGGCGCTACCCCCAAAGCCTGGGTCAGGTAGAGGGGCACAAGGAAAACCAGGGAACGGTCGGCCATGCCACGCACTGCCGAAACGGTGAAGATGGCCCACATTCCCGTGCCCTTAAAGGCGTCGACCATGCCGGCCCAGTTTTCCCGTACGCGCTTGCCCAGGTCGAAGTCCTCGGGCTTGGCCCCTCCCGCGTTCCGGAGCAGGAAGAAAATCACGATGCTGGAGGTGAACATTATGGGAGTGCTGAAACCCAGCACCCACCTCCAGCTTATGGCGTCCCAGGGCATCTGCCAGGCGAAAAGGTTACTTTCCACTCCCCCGCTGCTCAGGGTCCAGGCCAGGGCGCCGGCTACCAGCGCTCCCGCCACCATGGGGCCCAGAACGTCGCCTATGCTTCCCATGGACCGGTGCATGGAAATGAAGAGGCCCCGGCGCTCCGGAAAACGCCGGGCCAGCAGGCCCAGGGCCGGCGGGTGCCAGAGGGCGCTCCCCATGGAACCCAGGGCCAGGGCTGCCAGTATCAACACGTAGGTTGGCGCCACGGACATAACCAGGTAGCCTACACCGATGCTAAAGGCGCTGATGGACAGCACCCACGAAACGCGGTGGTGGAAAAGGTCAACCAGGAAGCCCCCGGCGGTGCTGGTAATGCCGCCAAAGACCGACCGGACTACGACAATTAACCCAACCTGGAAGGCGCCCAGACCCAGGTCCGCCGCAATTATGGCTGCGAGGAACGGGATGGTGTGGGCGTAGAAGTGCTCAAAGGCATGGGCCCCGATGACGGTGGTGGCCATCACCGAGTCTTTAGTGCGTCTTTCCTGGCCCGCAGGCGGGGCCATTGCTGTGGTCGCTGCCAAATTCGTCACCTGCTCTATTCAGATTGTGGGTTTAACCATAGCCCATTGGCCGGGTTGGAAATTTCGTAAGCGAATTGCCGCAAATTATACACCCAATTCATACGTCGGCGTCACGTTCCGGCAGGGTGTGGTTGGACGGGGCCGATAGCAAACATTTACCCGTTTTCGAGACTCAGTACTCGGTGAACATTCGCTGGATTTCGTCGCGGCTGTTTGTCAACGTCAACCCCAGCATTAGCAGAATCCTGGCCTTTTGGGGTTGGAGGTTGTCGCTGACTATAAACCCCTGCTCGGCCTTGCGCGGTGTCATTACCACCCGGCCTGCAATGGAGCGGGACGCAAGGACTACCGGTATCCCCTCCTTGACGGCTTCCGCCGCCGCATCGATTGCCTTGGGCGGAAAGCTGCCCCCGCCAAAACCAGCCAGTACCAGGCCATCGGACTTGTTGGAGCGCACCGCGTCTATCAACAACGCATCGGAACCGGCGTGACAGTAAACAATGTCAACCCGGGGGAGCGCGTCCCTGCCGGTTACATCAAAGTCGGTATCCAGGGTGTGCTTGCGCAGGGGCGCCCGGTACAGAACAACCTCACCGTCGGAGTCGGCGTACCCCAGGAACCCCAGCTCGTTAGGCTTGAAAGTCTCCACGCGGAAGGTGTTGGTCTTGACCACATCCCGGGCTGACTGGATTTCGTTGTTCAAGATGGTTAGAACGCCCAGTCCTCCGGCATAGGGGCAGGCCGCTACCCGGATGGCGTCAAGCAGGTTCAGGTCGGCGTCGGTTCCCAGGGCAGTGGGGGGACGCATGGCCCCGGTTACGACCACCGGCTTGCTGGTTTTGACGGTCAGGTGGAGGAAGTAAGCGGTCTCTTCGAGGGTTGCGGTTCCGTGGGTAACGAC
>JAPPJA010000537.1 GCA_028874675.1 Chloroflexota bacterium | reverse complement strand
TCGGAGCAACTTGTAGGATGAGTTTTCCACAGGAATGGTGATAGACAAGTGCCATCCATCATTTCAATGCAGTTGGACCTCTGGCAGTCCTTCCATAGCGAAGTGATGGGTATAAGGACTTGTGCTTGCAGGGGCATCCTGGGTTCTGAAACGTCAGGTGACCCGGATGCCGTCCTGGTTGTGCCCTGCGCTGCCCAATAGGTTCCGCAGCACTCCTTGTCAGCGCACTGTCAGCCTGGCAGGCATCCCCACACATCAATTCAATGGACACAGCCTGCCAGGAATGTCCTGAGCCGATGGAAGCTCGATTAAGCATAACCGGGATTCCGGGCGCCGGTTAGTCTTCCCTAACTGCCCACCACATAGTCCTGGTACCGGTCTCGCAGCAGTTTCTTGTCGAACTTACCCACGCTGGTCTTGGGGATTTCTTCGATGAATACCACGTCGTCGGGCAGCCACCAGCGGGCGAAACGTCCACTGATGAATTCCATTATCTGGGCCTTGTCCAGCGAACCCTCGGCCCCTTCCCGGGGAACGACGCAGGCCAGTGGGCGCTCCACCCAGGTGGGATGGGGTATGGCGATGACCGCCGCCTCCAGCACGTCGGGATGGGCAATAATGGCAGTTTCCAGGTCCACCGAGGAAATCCATTCCCCGCCGCTCTTGACCATGTCCTTGACCCGGTCTCCGATCTGGACGTAACCCTCCGGGTCCACCGAGGCAATATCCCCGCTGTGGTACCACCCGTCAATGTAGGTTTCGGCGGTGCGCTCGTCGTTGTAGTATTCGCTGGAAATCCAAGGTCCGCGGAACAGCAGTTCGCCCCGCTGCTCGCCGTCCCAGGGCAGGTCTTCCCCGTTTTCGTCCACCAGGCGCACTTCCAGGCCGGCCACTACCAGGCCCTGGCTGCCGGCCAGTTCGTACTTCTCGTCTTCGGGCAGGTCCTCCAGGCTGGTCTTGACCCGGTTGTAAGTAACGATGGGCGTGGCCTCAGTCATGCCGTAGGCGTGGACCAGGTCAACTCCCAGCCGCTCCTTGTACGCCCTGATCACGCTGACGGGTACCGCCGACCCGCCGCTTATCACCTCTCGCAGCGATGAAAAGTCGTAGGTCTGTCCGGAGCGTTCCAGGTAGTCCAGCACCCCCACCCAGATGGTGGGTACGCCGGCGGTGACGGTAACCTTGTTCCGGTCTATCAGCTCACAGATGGCCTGGGGGTCGGGACGGACGCCCGGCATTACCTGGTTGGCTCCCACGAAAGCGCTGGAATAGGGGAAGCCCCAGCAGTTGGCGTGAAACATGGGTACCACGGCCATGGTGGTGTCCCGTTCGCTGAAGGCGGCGGTGTCGGCCATACACTCGGCCATGGTGTGCAGGTACAGGGCCCGGTGGGTATAGGTTACCCCCTTGGGCCTTCCCGTGGTGGCCGAGGTATAGCAGAGTCCGGCAGGGTCGTACTCGTCCAGGCCGGGGGGCGTAAACTCATCGGAAGCCTGGGCCAGCAGCGTTTCGTAGCCGATGGCATTGGGCAGGGAAGTAACCAGTTCCGAGTCGTCGGTCATGATTATGAAATGTTCTACCGATTCAAGCTGGGGAGCCAGGGCTTCCAGGATGGGACACAGGTCGGGGTCAACGAAGATTACCTTGTCCTGGGCGTGGTTGACGATATAGACCAGGTCGTCGGGAAAGAGCCGGATATTGATGGTGTGGTTCACTGCCCCCATCACCGGCGAGGCGAAATAGGCTTCCAGGTGGCGGTAGGTATTCCAGGCGAAGGTGCCGACGCGGTCGCCCTTCTCAACTCCCAGGGAATTAAGGGCGTTGCACAACCGGTTGACCCGGTCAGCCATCTCCGCGTAGGTGTAGCGGTGGCTGCCGCTCTCGGTGCGGGTGATGATCTCCTTCCCCGGGAATACGGTCCTCGCCCGGTTCAATATGATGGTCACCAGCAGCGGGTAGTGCATTGTCATGGATTCAGCCTCCTCGCCGGCCTCTCCCCCAGGGAGCGCGAAGTTTCATGCCGGAGTGTTTCCTCGCCAGGCAGCAACGGCAGGGGCCAGCCCCGCTACTGGGACCAGGAGTTTCAAGGCGATATGACTGAGAGTCCCTGGATTCGTTCAAGGTGTCTGCGGTTGTTGGTCAGAAGCGTCAGGTTATGGTGGATTGCCGTAGCGCCTACCAGCAGATCAAAGTCGGCAACAAGAAAACCCATGGAACGAAGTCGCCGCCGCTCACGTGCGAAGATGTGACAAATTTCCTGGTTCACATTAACCAGGTCCAGGAAACCCAGCAACGCGTCAAGTGACTGCCTTTCTTTATCTAAATTTCGTGACCCATAAAGCCCGTCAAGTATTTCCGCGAGAGAGATAATGCTGATTCCAACACCCGCTGGTATCAGACCCTGAACCCTTTGGACAGTTTCTTGAACACCATTCAGGTAGTCAATTGCCCAGTCGGTATCGATAAGGTACTCCATTCCCTTATTCGTCGGGTGGCAATCTAGATCCCGTTCGCCGGGCTTCGTACAGTTCCTGCTTCAGCAAATCCCCGTCTATCTTTCCCTTCCAGGCACCGGCAACTGACCTGGCAAGCTTCATTTTCTCGTCAAGCTCCACCGACCCGTTTACGTCAAACGAGATTTGCACCTCAGCGCCCTCTTCCATGGCCAGTTCCTCCAGTGGAACCAGAACTCCCCTGGAAAACCTGGCAGTAATCGTCTTTCTCATACTCTTCCCGCCATCAATAGCGGTGGATTAGACCCACCCTGCGCTGGATAAGGGTACCGTTCCTTACCCGCTCTTTATGCTCACCCCGCCGTCCACGGCCCAGGTCTGCCCGGTTACGTACGCGGCGGCCGGGGAGGCCAGGAAGACGGACAGGTAACCAATTTCCTTGAGGTAGCCCACCCGTCCCAGGGGCACCTGCTCCCTGGCGGCGTCCTGGCGGGCCTGGTAGGCCTCGGACGACATCTGGTCCGGGTCGGGAAAACTGCCCGGGGCCACCGAGTTTACGCGAACTCCGTACGGGGCCCACTCCTGGGCCAGGGACTCGGTGAAGCGCATAACACCGGCCTTGGCGGCGTCGTAGGCGGCGGATCCCTGCCTGCCCCGGAAGGCGGCCCAGCCGGAAATATTGATCACCGAACCCTGCCCCCGCTCCAGCAGGTGCTGCCCAAAGGCTCGGCAGCCCTGGAAGGCCTCGGTCAGGTTGACGTCCACGATAAAGCGCCACTCCTCTTCGCTCATGCCCTCAACGCTGATGCCGGGGAGCTTTACCACGGGCTTGCGGATGGCATCCCCCACGCAGGTTACCAGGGTATCTATGTGACCAAATTCGGCCAGGGCCTGCTGGGCGATGCGGTCCATATCCTCGGCGCGGGTCGCGTCGCCGGTAAGGGGCAGCGCAGTCTGCCCCAACGCCCGAATCTGGGCCGACACCGCGTTAACACCGGTGTCGGTCAGTCCAGTTATTGCCACGTCGGCGCCAGCCTCGGCAAAAGCCAGGGCAATGCCCTTGCCGATACCCCGACCGGCCCCGGTAATCAGCACTTTTTGTCCGACAACATCAAATTCTGGAAGGCTCATTTTGCCCCTCCGGCATAGGAGAAATAGCTTTCTGGCAGTGTAAGGCCAATGGGAATTAGCGTCAACGCAAGCGTGGGCCGGGTAGCTGTTCAGAGTTGGGGTGTCCCCCTCACCCCTGCCCCTCTCCCTCAGGGAGAGGGAGGAAATATTCTCCTTACGAGAGGCGCGGCCGGATGGGTTACCAAATACAGAGGCAA
>JAPPJA010000492.1 GCA_028874675.1 Chloroflexota bacterium | reverse complement strand
GAGTTGAGCAACGGCCTGCCGGAAAACCCCATCGTGCCCGGCGTTGCCATCCATCCCAGCAACCCCTCCATCATTTTCGCCGGCACCCAGAACGGGCCCTACCGCAGCACGGACCGGGGCGACCATTGGGAGCGCCTGGACTATCCTTCGCTGGCGCCGCCGGTCTGGACCTTCCTCTTCCGACCGCGGGACCCGCAGGTCATCTACGCAGGCACCGCGCCCGGCGAGCTTTACCGCAGCACCAACAGCGGGGATTCCTGGACCAGGCTGAATCTCCCCATGGGTTCCAATGAAGTGACCATGGCCTTCCCCACCAGGGTTATCGGGCTGACCGCCGACCCCACCTTCCCGGATGAAATGTACGCTGCCCTGGAGGTAGCCGGGGTAATGCGTTCCGCCGATGGCGGAGATACCTGGGATGAAATTACCGGTTCCCTGGCCCCCAGCGAAGACACCCTGGACCTGCACGGCGTCCAGTGTACCGCAGCCTCGCCGCATACGGTGTTCATTACCACCAGGGTGGGCCCCTTTATCGGCCCGGACCGCGGCAGCGAGTGGATTCCCATAGACTTCGGCCAGTTCTCGGAGATCACCTACACCCGGGACCTGTATGCCGCTCCTCACGAACCGAACATGCTGTACGTTTCCATCGGCGCAGCGGCCCGCAGCGGACAGGGGGCCCTGTTCCGCAGCCGCGATCTCTTCAAGACTTTCGAGCCGGTGGGGGCCGGCGTTGCGGCCAGCAGCACCATGATGGCCGTGCGCGTCAACCCCAGGGAGCCTTCCCACGTCTTCTGCGCCGCCCGCGACGGCCAGGTATTTGGCTCACTGGACGACGGCAAGACCTGGAGCAGCTACGACCTCCCCGACAAGGCCAGGGAAGTTCGGGGGCTGGCCGTGGGCTAGGCGCGGTTGTCCGAAGTCCTGTTGCGTTTGTCCTTCGGCCGCATCAGCGGGTGGGCCGGGGCGCAAGCCACCGTCAACCGGACTCGGAGACCAGAAAGAAAAGAGCCACCGTCCCATGGGCGGTGGCTCCGTCTTTACCCGAGTATGGGCGCCGTCCCTTTACCCAGCTATTCCCTGCTGAAGCTTGCCAATAATCTCTTCCACGGTGGCCTGTTGCCATGCTTCGGCCTTGGAAGCCATGCGAGCGCGCCGCTCCCTGCCGAAGTCCTGGTCGTTGATGCCAGGATTTTCCTCGCGAATGGCCTCTTCTATCTCTTTCGACTCTTTCTCCGCCACTTCCGGCCGCTCAATCCAGTGGAGAATGTAGCGGTGGTCGGAAGTATAGAATACAACCGTGGGTATGGACATCCACTGCCCTTCCTTAAGGAATTCGTTCATTATGTCGTGATGCTGGTCGCGGGGAAAAATCCGCATATCCCAGCCGGCGGCCTCCGCCATTCTCGCCAGAACCGGGAGACCGCGTACAACATCCCCGCACCAGTCCTCTCCCAGAACCAGCATCTTGGTGGGGCCGTCCGAGTTTGCCGCAAGCTCCTTCAGGGAAGCTTCGTTTTCGGCAGTAACCTTGAAGTTCTCGTAAAAGCCGTCCATCCGGTCCTTGTTGACGTTCACCTGAGCCATGTAGTCGGCGTAAGTGAAGCCCTCGTCAAACCTCTGGGGGGTCACAACGCTCGTATTGCTGGCCATAGTCTTCCTCCTGCTCTCTGCCTGATTTCTGACTGGGCGTATGAGGTCCACCTTACCGGTTCGGCCAACTGGCCGCTAACCTATTTCTCAACCCCGGTGACCTTCGAATCCAATTTCCACGCTGCCATCGGGATAAACTATGATGGGCACCGAGTCTCCGTACAGCAGCGCCTCGTCCAGGGTGTCCTGGCTTTGATCAACCCTTTTTTCCTCGTATTGAATGCCCTGGCGACGCCACGCGTCGCGCAATCGGTCCGAGGCGGGTCACACTGTCAGCGTATAAACCACCGGTATGTCGGCCATGCTTAAACCTCCTGTGGGTGACTCCCAGCGAGCCATGCTCCGTAGGAATGTTAGCCATTCTACATCGGCCAGCCATTGCTGTCACCAACGGCGCCGGCCGGCCAGGGCAGTCGCCTTTGGTCAGGTTGTCTTGCCAGAGGGCCCCGGATATAATTGCCCTGTTGCGGTGGCGCGGCATTTCAACTATCAGGACCTGCCACCGGCACAAATGTAACAGGACTTGCACCATTCCGAGGAGGAACAATGATCGCGCTTTTGGTGACTATCAATATCAAGCCCGGCTTTAAGCAGCAGTTCATGGATTCCATGATGGGCGACGCCATCGGCTCCAATAACGACGAGCCCGGATGCCTACGCTTTGACGTGCTTCAGGACAACGAGCACGAGAACCGGATCCACCTTTTCGAAGTTTATGAAGACGATGCGGCCCTGGAAGCCCACCGCGCCGCGCCCCACTACACCAAGTGGCGTTCCGAAGTTGCTGACTGGTTTGACGGCGAGATCGGGCGCAACATTGCCACGCCCGTGTACCCCGCTCCCGAAAAGTGGGAAAAGCGTCCCCCGGTGGATTAGCCTCCACGGTTAGACCAGCGAACAAACTGCGCCTCGCTTTTGAAGCGAGGCGCAGTTTGTTGCTGCTCCACCGCCGGGGAGCGCCGCTAAACGTTTCGCGCCAGGGCGGTCCGAAATGCGGCCAGGAAGTCTTCAATGTCTCTTTTGCTGGTGGCTGTTGATATTGACCCAACCAGGTTTGAAGCCATCAGAATTCCCTCATTGAGCAACCCCAGGAACATGCGGTCCCTCAGGTCGTAGTCCCCGCTGGCAATGTCCCGGTAATTCTGAATGGTCTTGTCGGTAAAGTGGATGCCAAAAAGTGAGCCCAGCCCGGTAACCTGCACCGGCGTTTCCAACTCCGAGCAGACATCCCTGACTCCCTGCTTCAGTTCCTCCGTATTCTCCGCCAGGCTTCGATATACATCGTGCGTCAACTGTTCCAGGGTTACCGTCCCGGCCAGCATGGTCAGGGGATTGGCATTGAATGTGCCCGCGTGGGAAACGGCCGGACCGGCTGTCGGGTCATACAGGTCCATAATGTCTTTACGCCCACCAAAGGCGCCCACGGGCAGGCCCCCGCCGATGATCTTTCCCAGGGCCGTCATGTCCGGGGTGACGCCGTAGTATTCCTGGGAGCCGCCGGGCGCCACACGGTAGCTGATAACCTCGTCGAAAATGAGCACGGTGCCGTTTGCCGTGGCAAAGTCCCTCAGGAAAGCCAGGTATTCCTGCCGAGCCGGCACCATCCCTACCGACCCCATCACCGGCTCGATTATTATTGCCGCCAGGTCCTCCGCATTTTCTTCAAGAATCCGCCGGGAGCTCTCCGCATCGTTAAAGGGAATCACCACCACCTGGTCCGAGACGCCCGGCGTGAGTCCGGCGCTGCCCAGGACCGGCGCCGGACTGTCGGCGTCGCCGGCGGTCGCCGGGTCCACCCTGACACTGACGGTAACCCCGTCATGAGTCCCGTGGTAGCCCCCCTCAACCTTCGCGAAGCGGGTTCGGCCGGTAAAGGCCCGAGCAGCCCGCAAGGTGTTCAGGGTTGCTTCCGTGCCGGAGTTGGTAAATCGGACCAGCTCGAAACTCGGTATGCGCTCGCAGAGGATGCGGGCCAGATCTACCTGGCGTTCGTTCGGAGCGTTGTAACCAATGCCCCGGTTAAGCTGGCGCCTCACGGCATCCATCACCGTTTCCGGCCCATGCCCCAGGATCATGGTAGTCATGGTGTTAATGAAGTCAATCCGCTGCACATTATCCGCGTCCATCACCCTGCTTCCCGAGG
>JAPPJA010000442.1 GCA_028874675.1 Chloroflexota bacterium | reverse complement strand
CCTTACCGCGTCCTTCTTCGGCCCTTGGTCCCAAGGCATCCACCGTAAGCCCTTAATAATTTGACCCACGCTAAGAACTCCAAACTTTTCAGTTTGAGTTTTCAGGACAATTTCTCAAGGTTCCTTATTCAGCTTTTAAGGTGCATAGAAAAGGGCGGTTGGGTTACCCCAAACCGCCGTTCGGGTTCTCCCAAATTGCCTTCTGCTTTCAGGTAATTTTCATACCTTGCTGCTGAACTCCGCCTGCTTTTCTGTAAGAAGGGATTATAGAGAGGGTTTTCCGGCACGTCAAGGGGTGAATCAGTCTATTCCAGGAATTGGTCCCCTGGCGCCCAATTACCCTGCCTCACATCAGTTTCACATAGACGTAGTACCTGGTATAACTTCCCGGCAGCCGCTCTCCGATGAGGTCGTAGTTCCAGCTGGTGAAGAATGGTCCCCAGCCCCGGGCAAGCAGTTCCTCCTCAACGGCGGCGGCGAAGTCGCGGGTGGAAGTACTGTAGATGACCACCATTTCGTTCCACCCGGCGTACCGTTCCGCGCTCCACAACAGGGTGGGGTCGGTCGTCAGCCCTATGTTGATGCATTCGCTCCGCTTCCGGTACCGATCGATGCTGCCGTGCAGTCGCTCAAAGAGCCGGCTGCCGGGCCGACCGCCGATTCTCTCCACCTGAGCAGCATGGGTCGCCGTCCTACCTTCCCTTGAATACCGGCGGCCTCTTTTCCAGGAAGGCCTGGACCGCCTCCCGGTGGTCTTCAGTAGTCCTTGCCTGGTCCTGAGCCACATGCGCCAGGTCAAGATGCTCCCGGAAGGACTGATCCGAGCCCTGGCGCACCAGGTATTTGATGAGGGACTGGGAGCGGGTGGCTCCCTGGGCAATGCGCCCGGACAACTCCAGAGACGTCTCCATCAATTGCTCATCCGGCACAATTTTGCTTACCAGGCCCAGGCGCAGCGCTTCCTGGGCATCCACCCGGTCGCCGGTATATTGCAGGAGCAGCGTATTGCTGACTCCGATGAGCCGGGGAAGGTTCCAGCAACTGCCGTCGGCCGGTATGAGACCCATTCGGGCGAAGGCCTCGGAAAATGTGGCCTTTTCGGCCGCCAGTCGAATGTCGCAGGCCAGGGCCAGGCCCATGCCGGCTCCTATGGCGTGTCCATTCACCGCGGCGACGGTTGGTTTCTGCAACTCCTGGAGCCGAAGTACCATTTCCGGCGCCCGAGAGGACTCCGGGTCGAATTTCTTCGCGTACCTGGCTTCCATGTTACCCCAGGGCCGACCGCTCCCGGTATCGCTTCCTTCTTCCCGGGCTTCAATGCTGCGGCTGAAGCCCCGAACATTGGCCCCGGAACAGAAAGAGGGTTCCGCTCCTGTGAGTAACAGCACCCTCAATTCCGGATCATCTTCAAACCGTTCCAACGCCTCGAAGAATTCCCGGGCCATATCGGGGTTGATGGCATTCCGGGTGGGAGGATCGTGCAGGGTAATGACAAGTACGCCTGCCCTGGATTCCGTCTTAACAAACTCGTCCGACATCGCTACTCCATCCTTTCCTGCCAGCGGCTGCCCGGCGGGAAAGGGGTTAGATTGACCGCCGATTACGATAGCACAGGGGTTGGTGTTTTGGGCCGCGCCACCCTATAATTTTGCACACCAAGTGAATTTGCCCGCAAATGGTTCATTTCGGCCATTCCGGGAACCTGGAGGCAAAGCCATGAATCAAGGTACTATCACAGACCTGCACATTGCCAGGGTAAAGGGTACCCCTTCGGACCCGGTGCAGGAGGCGACGGCCATCTCCGCGCACGGGCTGGAGGGTGACCGCAGCTGTAACGTGCGCAATGCCCGCCAGGTACTGGTGATGGACAAGGAAACCCTGGAAAACTTCGAGCTCGCGCCGGGCCAGATCAAGGAGAACATCACCACCGTGGGCCTGGACCTGTCTCAGGCTCAGCCCGGCCACGTTTTCTTCATAGGCGACGAGGTTACCATGGAAATCGTAGGGGAATGTGAACCCTGCGGAAAGATGGACGCCATCCGGATGGGCCTGCGGGAAGAGCTGAATCACCGCCGGGGCATCCTGGCCATGGTGATCAGTGGCGGGCCAGTAAAGGTAGGGGACGCCATCAGGATTGAGCCTTAACCGGAACCGAGACCGCCAGCGGAAAAACCGGCCCAGTTTAGGGGCAACCGCAAAAGGGCCGCTGTCCATGCAGACAGCGGCCCTTTTTCACTCTCTCGTCAGATGGTCAACCCAATAGCAGTTTGAAATACGCTAACCAGCCAGCATTTCCCTGGCTAATTCCCTGGCCTCGTCCAGATCGCTGACAAAGTGGTTTTCCGGCACACTCCCGAATATATTCAGGGAATTAAGTGTGCTGGCCACGGGTTCCGCCAGGCCCATAACTATGCAGGTCGTTCCTTCGTCTTCCGCAGTGCTTATTACCCGCTCCATCAGGAGGGCCGCGCTGTCATCAACGTAGGTAGTGCGCGAGAAATCAAGGATGACAATCTCGTGGTCCTTGATGTCGGGGCCGATTGCCTGTACCAGCCGATTGGAGGAGGCAACGGAGAACTGCCCCCGGAAGGCCACCAGCCCTACCTGGGCGCTGTAGGGATCGAATTCCCCGTCCTCGCCGTCGGCGGGAGGAGACACACCCAGGAAGTCCATATCCAGCAAGGGCACGGACACGACGTTATCCACTTCAAGGGTCTCCAGGCGCCTGGCGTGAGCAAAGCCGGCTGCGATCAGGCCGATGGCCACCGCGGTAACCAGGTCGAGGAACACGGTCAACGCAAAGGTGACCAGCATCACCATCAGGTGGTCTCTTCTCACATGCCGGATACGGGTGACAAACTTCCAGTCGATAATGTCCCAGCCCACTTTCATCAGTACGGCAGCCAGGACCGCGTGAGGAATCGGCTCAACCAGCTTTCCCAGTCCCAGGATCAGGGCCACCAAAACCAGGGACCTCAACACTCCGGCGACGGGGGTGCGGCCACCGGCCCGAATGCTGACCACGGTGCCGAGGGTGGCGCCGGCGCCGGGAAGTCCGCCGATAAAGCCGGACGCCATATTTCCCAGGCCCTGACCCACCAGTTCCTTATTGGGCTTATGCCGGGTCCGGGTGATGGAGTCGGCTATCAACGAGGTCAGGAGACTGTCTATTGAACCAAGGAGGGCCAGGATTATCGCGGGCTGAATGACCCGGATCAGGAAGTCGGGGGACAGCTGCGGTATCTGGAAATGGGGAAGACCGGTAGGTATTTGACCGATGGTAGGCGCGCCGCCTAGCCAGAACACTCCCAGGAGGCTTCCCGCAACCAGCGCTATCAGTGGACCAGGGACGTACCTGGCAGGGAGTCCGCGCCACGCAAAGCCAATCACCAGCGCCACCACCGCAATAATCAGGGCGTGGACGTTGTAGTCGCCCAGCAATCCCGGCCAGGCGCGAATGACAGCCACCGGGCCACCGGGTACCGACTGGATTCCCAGGAAGGGAAGGACCTGGATAATGATGATAATCACGCCAATACCGGTCATGAATCCGGAAATGACGGAATAGGGGGTATATGAGACGAAGCGGCCTATCCGGAGCAAGCCCAGCAGGATCTGGAACAGGCCGCCCAGGATTACGACGGTGAAAGCCTCGGCGGCGTTGGTAGCGTACTGGGCTACCACTACCGCCATGGCGACTGTCATGGGACCGGTTGGGCCGGAAATCTGGGACGGAGTGCCACCGAACACGGCGGCTAAGAAGCCGACGGCGATGGCGCTGTAGATTCCAGCCTCA
Source organism: Chloroflexota bacterium (assembly GCA_028874675.1). Lineage (GTDB taxonomy): Bacteria > Chloroflexota > Dehalococcoidia > Lucifugimonadales > UBA3495 > Bin22. The sequence continues at coordinate 3 of JAPPJA010000442.1, read as the reverse complement.
GGC
>JAPPJA010000353.1 GCA_028874675.1 Chloroflexota bacterium | reverse complement strand
GGACGCCACGGAGCAGGACTTCATCATCGCCACCGAGCAGTGGGGCCTGGACAAGCCCCTGCACATCCAGTACCTGGTTTACGTTGGCAACGTCCTTCGCGGCGATTTCGGAACCTCCATAAAGTGGCCCGGCCGCTCCACCCGCGACCTCATCCTGGCGCGCCTCCCGGCCACCCTGGAACTCTCTGCCCTTGCCCTGGTCGTGGCCGGCCTGCTGGCCCTGCCCCTGGGCGTCATGGTGGCCGTCAAGAAAGACACGGGCATCGACTATGCCGGAAAAGTGGTGGCCCTGCTGGGGCAGGCCGCTCCTTCCTTCTGGGTCGGCATCGTCCTCATCTGGATTTTTGCCGTTACCCTGGAATGGCTGCCCGCCTCCGGAAGGCAGGGTCCGACCAGCCTCATTCTGCCGGCCTTCGCCCTCGGCTGGTTCCAGGTCGCCGCCGTAATGCGCCTTACCCGCTCCTCCATGCTGGAAGTGCTGGACAGCGAATACGTCAAGCTGGCCCGCATCAAGGGCATTCCCAACTGGAAGGTCGTCTGGAAGCACTGCCTCCGCAACGCCGCCATCGCGCCCCTCACCTACTTCGGATTCATCCTGGGCGGCTTCCTGACCGGTTCCGTGGTCATCGAGACCGTGTTCGCCTGGCCCGGCGTGGGGCTGCTTGCCATCGACGCCCTGCGCGCCCGGGACTTCCAGGTTGTTCAGAGCGTGGTCCTCTTCTTTGGGGTCATCTACATCGCCAGCAATCTGCTGGTGGACATCCTTTACGCCTACCTGGATCCCCGGATCCGGTACACCGGCTGACCGGCGCCATGAGCCGGCATTGGGGGAAATAGCATGGCCAACCTGGCCGGGGCAATTCCGAGCCCCATAGGTTCCGCAGCAGATCGCGTCAGGCGGCTCGCCCGGTGGGCCCGCCAGTTTCCCCTGGTGACCATCGTCATCCTCTTCTTTGTGCTTATCATCCCTGCTCTCTTTGCCGACCAGGTCGCTCCCCACGAACCCACCAAGGGCAACATCCTCGACCGTCTCCAGCCGCCGGCCTGGATGGAGGGCGGTTCCTGGGACCACCCCCTCGGCACCGACAAGCTGGGCCGCGACATGCTCAGCCGCATCATCTACGGCGCACGCATATCCCTCACTATCGCGGCCATCTCCATCGTCTGCGGGGGCATTGTAGGCACCACCCTGGGCCTCGTCGCCGGCTACTGGGGCGGCCTGTGGGACCACATCATCATGCGCCTGGTGGACATCAAGATTTCCATCCCCTCAATATTGTTGGCGCTGATCCTGGCTGCGGCCCTGGGACCCAGCTACTTCACAGTCATCATCGTCGTGGCCCTTACCCTTTGGACCCGTTACGCCCGCCTGGTGCGCGGCGAGGTCCTCAGCCTGCGCGCCCAGGACTTTATCTCCCGGGCACAGGTAGCCGGCGCCGGCACCCCTCGCATCATCATGCGCCACCTTCTGCCCAACGTCGTCAACACCATCATCGTCCTGGCTACCCTCGAGGTCGGCGTCGTGATCATCCTCGAAGCTTCCCTAAGCTTCCTGGGCGCCGGCATTCCGCCCCCCAATCCGGCTTGGGGCCTCATGGTCGCCGACGGCAGGGCCCTGGTTATCAATGCCTGGTGGGTCTCCTTCTTCCCCGGCATTGCCATCCTGCTCACCGTGCTATCCATGAACCTGCTGGGTGATTGGCTCCGCGACAAGCTTGACCCCAAGTTGCGAAACGTCTAGGCTATAGCCACCAAGGCGGAATTCACCCAACGCTGACCAGCTAATCGCGTGTAAGGCCGGACGAGGGTTCATAACTCTGTCCGGCCTTTCTTTGGCCTGTCTGCTTACCCGGCAAGTTTGCCATCGCTGAAACCTGCCTTCACCACGCCGCCCGGAACAATCTGACCCCGCAGCCCGCGCCCGGCTGGGACCGGCGCCGCCGCCGCGGGGTAAGTCCAGCCCATACCGGAGCCCATGAGAATCAACTCCGCCATCCGGCAGGCCACCTACCCCGTCGCCATTCTGGGCGAGCGTAATTTCGCCCTGGTCTGGTCATCTGTCTGGACAGTACAGACCGGCAACCAGATGGAGGCCCTGATCCTTGCCTGGTACGTCCTGGAAGTCACCGGCAGTCCCCTGCTGGTGGGCCTCATAGCCTCGGCTCGCATGGGCCTCAATTTCCTGGCAATTTTCTCCGGAGCCATCGCCGACCGCCTGCCCAGGCACCGGCTGTTGGCCTTCGTCGAACTGGTAATGACCTGCTTCGGCGGCTCTGTCCTCGTCCTGATGCTCACCGGTTTCCTGGAGGTATGGCACCTCTTTGCCATCACCCTCACCGCCGGCCTGGTCCGCATTTTTCAGATGCCCTCGGCCCAGGCCCTCATCGGCGACACCCTTCCCCCCGACAAAATCAGCAATGGCGCGGCCCTGTCCAGCATGGCCCAGAACCTCTCCACCATCCTGGGCCCATTCGTCGGCGGCCTTCTCTATAAGACCTGGGGACCCGAGGGCGGCTATATCGGCGTTGCCCTCCTGTATTTCACCAGTTCCATCTGCGCCTTTTTCGTCCGCCCAGTACGCATCACCGAGTCCCAGCCCCGTGGTTCCGTGCTCGGCACCGTAATGGAGGGGCTGAGGTACGTTAAGGGTCAGCAGATTCTCTGGGCCACCCTGGCCATCGCCGTGATAATCAACCTGACCGGCTGGCCCTTCCACACCGCCCTCCTCGCCATCTTTGCCGGCACTGTTCTGGAGACGGGCCCCGACGGATTGGGCCTGCTCACCGCCTCCTTCGGCATTGGCGCCCTGGCCGGCTCCCTGGGCTGGGCCACCTTCCGCAACCTGCAGCACATCGGCAAGCTGATGATCTTGTCCGTCGTCGTCTGGCACGGCAGCATGCTCGTTTTCGCCCTCTCCTCCAACCTTTACCTGTCGCTGGCTATCCTGCTGGTTACGGGCCTGGCCTTCTCGTCCACCCAGGTTATGATGCTCACCGCCATGCTGCGCACCACCCAGGCAGACTATCGCGGGCGGGTGCTCGGCCTTCGCGTCCTCGCCATTTATGCCTATGCCTTCGGTGGCGCTGGCGCCGGCTTCCTCGCCGGCCTATGGGGCGCCCCCATTGCCGCCGTCACCATCGGCCTGGCCGGCATCGTAATGACCTGCTCCCTGGTGGTCTTCACCCCCCAGCTGAGGCGGGCCTAGGCAGGCGGCCTCCCCGCTCAACGGGTCAAATCGAAACGATTCTCCGAATTCAAAACTACGGGGTCTCACCGAACCACCGTAGGGGCAGACCTGCATGTCTGACCTGGTCACCTCAAGACCACCCGTCGCCATTCTAACGACCTGCGTCTCTCCCCCCTCGTCACCCCGGCCGGACCGCCACCTTGCTCCCTTCAGACTTTAGCAATGCCTGAAAAGCCGTTATACTTGGGCAAACCCTTGACAAGTCCCCAGGAGGATAAGCATGGCCCGATTGCCTTACGTAACCCGCGACATGGTACCCGAGGAGTTCCAGGAAGCCTACAATGAAGTAACCGGCGGCGACGTCATCACCGTCGGCCCCGGTTCCATGACCATCTACAGCCCCGAAATGGCCCGCCGCCGCGCCGGATTGACGGCCTATTTGCGCTACGAGACCACCTTCCCCCGCCGCATCCTTGAACTGACCATCATTGCCACCGCCCGGGCCATGGACTGTCCTTTCATCTGGAACGACCACGTTACGGCGGCCCGAAACGAAGGGGTTAGCGACGCCCTGATTGACGCCCTGCGGGATAAGCAGCCCTTGCCCGACATCGGCGACGA
>JAPPJA010000501.1 GCA_028874675.1 Chloroflexota bacterium | reverse complement strand
ATTGTATTGATGGGTTGGGGCTAAACCGTCGTTCCCGCGCAGGCGGGAACCTCGGCACAACTTGTAAGATCAGGTTCCCACAGGAATGGCGATAGACAAGCGCCATCCATCATTTCAAAGCAGTGGGACCACCAGCCCTGCACTAACCGCAACCTCCCCCCGACTACCTCTCCAAAAATCCAGGGGCTGCCAGTACCTTCACTGGCAGCCCCTGTCTGTCACTCCGCTGAATTAGTCAGGAATTCCGGCTCTGTTCTATGCCGCTATGCCGCCTTTCGCATCGGCGCCTGCACGTCCGGAGCGGCCGGAGCGGCGACCGCCGTTCGCGGCAGGACGTCCGGAAGGTCCCGGCTAAACCCGCACTGGAGGCAGCTGATGTACCGTCCGTACATATCGGAAGCCAGGTTCAGCGTTCCCTGGCACTTTGGGCATCCCTTCAGTTTCAACATGGCGACTCACCTCCTTTGCGGCCGCCGGGCCATTGTAACCAATTGGTTCACACTTAATATTGCGAGGAAATAATAAATGTTGACACGCGTGGTGTCAACCCTTATTATATTGATTGCAGTTAGTTCTTCTTTTCACGAGTGGCAGTCCCGGGAGGGAAAGCGATGTATCAGAGGTTTCGAGTTTGGGTGGATTCAGATATGGTCAACGCGCTTGACGCGGACTCCTTCTCTGTTCCAACGGCCCCTCCGTCATCGGCCAGCGTCGAGCGGGCCCGGCAGCCCGGGGCCCCGGAGCCCGGCCCGGACGGAAACTCCGCCGGCAGGACGGACGAGTTCGACGCCGGAATGGAAGGCGTGTACATCATCAGCGTCGCCGCCCGAATCCTCGACATGCACCCCCAGACCCTTCGCAAGTACGAGAGGCTGGGCCTGATAAACCCCGGCCGCACCGTGGGCATGTTGCGCCTCTACTCCCGCGAGGACATACGCAAGGTCTTCCTCATTCGCCATTTGATGGAAAATTTGGGCCTCAACCTGGCCGGTGTCGAATTCGCCCTGAACCTGGTGGAAAACCTCCAGGGTTTCAAGCAGTACCTTCAGGCGGCGGCGGAGGGCACCGAAGTAGAACCGGTGGTTGAACCCGCCATGGCCCAGCTGTTTCGCAACCTCAACCTGCCGGCCGACGAAGGCTAGGCTCGGACCCATTCAGGCATATTCCTTAAGTTGAAAGGTGGACCCCTATGACAAACGGCCATAACGACAGTGATATCCCGGTCCCTGAGCCGGACGACCCTCAGCCCGAAACCCGGGAAGCCATCGTGGACTTCGACTCCCTGCCTGCCGAGGACCAGGTGGTCATCCTCCAGCACAGCCTGGACGAGGCCAGGGACGAACTGGGCCAGACCCGGGAGCAGGTCCAGCGGGCCCAGGCCGATCTCGCCAACTTCCGAAGGCGCACCGAGGAAGATCAGGCCACCCTGCGCCAGGATGCTAACCGGCGCCTGATTATCAGCCTGCTCCCCGTGGTGGACGAGCTGGAACTGGCCATCAACCACCTGGGCAACGGCGACGCCGGTGACTCCTGGGTGGAGGGCGTGAGACTCATACATCGCAAGGCCCACGGTGTCCTGGAATCGGAAGGCCTCACCAGGATTGAAACCGTGGGGGCTCAGTTCGACCCCCTGCAGCACGAGGCGGTCGCCATTGTGGACTCCGACCAGCAACCCTCCGGTTACGTCGTCGAAGCCGTCCGCAACGGTTACCGACTGCGGGACCGGGTCATACAGGCAGCCCAGGTCGTGGTTGCCCGCTAGGCGCCGAATCAATAATTAATCGGATCAATACTTGATCGGATAGGAAATCATTTCGAATCTCAATTTAATATCGAAGAGAATTTAAGGAGCAAGACGATGGCAAAAGTTCTGGGAATTGACCTGGGTACCACCAATTCGGTAGCGGCGGTTATCGATGCGGGCGAACCCGTGGTGGTGGAAAACGCGGAAGGCGGCCGCCTCACCCCCTCGGTGGTGGCGGTGAACCCCCGCAGCGACGAACGTTACATTGGCCAGGTCGCCAAGCGGCAATCGGTAACCAACCCGGAGAATACCATCTTCTCCGTCAAGCGGCTCATGGGCCGCAAGTTCTCCGATGGCGAAGTGCAGAGCGCCGTCGGCAAGCTGCCCTACAAGGTGGTGCAGGCCGGCAACGGCGACGCCCACGTGGAAATGGCGGGAGAGTCCTATGCTCCCCCGCAGATTTCGTCTTTTGTCCTCCAGAAAATCCGCCAGGACGCCGAGGCCAAGCTGGGGGAGAAGATCAGCCAGGCGGTGATTACCGTCCCCGCCTACTTCAACGACGCCCAGCGCCAGGCCACCAAGGACGCCGGCACCATCGCCGGGCTGGACGTGCTGCGCATCATCAACGAGCCCACGGCTTCCTCCCTGGCCTATGGCCTGGACAAGACCCACGAGGACGCCACCATCGCCGTCTTCGACCTGGGCGGCGGCACCTTCGACATTACCATCCTCCAGATGGGCGAGGGCGTCTTCGAGGTCAAGTCCACTAACGGCGACACCTACCTGGGCGGCGATGACTTCGACCAGCAGATCCTCGAGTGGCTGATCCAGGAGTTCCGCCAGGAAACCGGTATCGACCTGGCCAGCGACCGCATGGCCCTGCAGCGCCTTCGCGATGCGGCGGAACGGGCGAAGATCGAGCTTTCCAGCACCCTGGAAACCGAGATTAACCTGCCCTTCATCACCGCCGACGCCAGCGGCCCCCAGCACCTGGTCAAGCCCCTGAGCCGCGCCCGGCTGGAACAGCTGGTCAGCGCCCTGATCGACAAGACCGGGGGCCCGTGCCGCCAGGCGATCACCGACGCCGGGCTGCAGGCCAGCGAAATTGATGAAGTCATCCTGGTGGGCGGCATGACCCGTATGCCCGCAGTCCAGGAAAAGGTAAAGTCCATCTTCGGCAAGGAACCCAGCCGTTCCGTGAACCCGGACGAGGCGGTCGCCATGGGCGCTGCCATCCAGGCCGGCGTCCTCGGCGGCGAGGTGGGCGACATCGTCCTGCTGGACGTCACCCCCCTGACCCTGGGCCTGGAAACCCTGGGCAGCGTGATGACCACCCTGATATCCAGGAACACCACCATCCCCACCAAGAAGACCGAGACCTTCACCACCGCCGCCGACGGTCAGACCAGCGTGGACATTCACGTCCTCCAGGGCGAGCGGCCCATGGCCGGAGACAACAAGTCCATCGGCCGCTTCATCCTTGACGGCCTGCTCCCCGCCCCCCGCGGGGTGCCCCAGGTGGACGTTACCTTCGATATCGACGCCAACGGTATCCTCAGCGTTTCCGCCCAGGACAAGGGTACCGGCAAGGAGCAGCGCATCGTCATCCAGCCCAGCTCCGGCATCTCCAAGGACGAGATTGACGAGATGGTGGACGCTGCCCGCGCCCACGAGGAGGAGGACCAGCGCCGCCGCGCCGAGGTGGAAACCAGGAACCAGGCCGACTCCCTGGTGTACAGCACTGAAAAGCTGCTCCAGGAAAACGCCGACAAGGTACCGGAAGACCTCAAGACTGAGGTCGAGGGGAAGATAGCCACCCTGAAGTCGGCGGTGGCCGCCAACAACGTGGCCGAAATGCAGACCGCTATGAACGACCTGAACGAGACCCTTCAAAGGCTGGGTCAGGCGGTGTACGGCCAGCAGACCGCCGGCACGCCCCCCGGTGACGCGGGAATGGGCGGCGACGACGATGGCGGCGACACGGTGGAGGGCGAGTTCCGGGAAGTCTAGACTGTACCGGAAACTGTCTCAAGGGTTCCCCCCCCCCCCCCCCCGGGGGGGGGGGG
>JAPPJA010000214.1 GCA_028874675.1 Chloroflexota bacterium | reverse complement strand
GGCCGCCCACTCCACCGTGTCGTAGCCATCCTGCACTTCCTGGAACAGGGGATTGTAGTAGTCGCCCTCAGACTCGAAGCGGGCTCGGCAGTCCTGGCTCAGCACCACGTACCCGTGGGTGGGAAAGAACCACACCGAATGGTCCGGGGCCGCCACGTAGTCGTCCTTCCCGTAGGGGCCGCGGTTGACCAGAACCGGAAACCGGCCAAGGGCGTCGGGACGAAAAACGTCGGTCGCCAGGCAGGTCCCATCGCGCATGGGCACCATTACGTTTCGTTCGCGTATTACCTTGAATGGTCCCTCTTGTGCCATGGGCACAGGATACGCCGGCCAGCCAAGCAACGTCAAATATAAACCTCCTTGAAATTGTTAAAGTTTTGCAAGGGTGGAGACAGTGATGTCGGGGACGCCGCGGCGCGCCGGAAGGCAGCCGCCATGCCGGAACCGTGTGTTAAAATTCAGGGCTAGTAACCCCGGAAAGACCCTGGACTCACTGTTGAAGGGAACCCCATGCAAGCCAGAGACATTATGACCTCGCCGGTTATTACCATTCGGCAAGACGCCACGGTGGCTGAAGCCGCCAAATTGATGCTGGACCGGGACGTCAGCGCTCTGCCGGTGCTGGACGACTCGGAAAGGCTGGCGGGCATCCTGACTCACTCGGATTTCGGCCTCAGCCCAAAGTTCCGCCCCCTGGTGGACAACATTTACAGCCTGCTGGGTTCGACCACCACGCCGGAACACCTGGAGGAGACGGCCCACCAGGTAGGCAACAGGCAGGTGCGTGAAGTGATGCGGCGCAATATCATTACGGTGCCTGAGGACGCCAGCATTGAACATATTGCCCGGCTGATGCTGCGTGCCCAGATACACCGGCTGCCCGTCGTAACCGATGACAGGCTGGTAGGAATTGTGACCCGCCACGACTTTCTGAAACTGATTGCGCAGGCGGCGTAGGCAACCGCGACTATCGGTATTCCAGGCCAGGGTTCAACCTGCCTCCCTGACCACTCTGCTGTTCCTGGAGCTTCAGTTTCGGCAAGAGACCAGCAGGATGGTTGGCGCCTCAAAACCGGGACGGTTCCCGAACCCGATGCACAGCAATCAAGAGCGATAATTTCGATGCTCCCCCTGGTGAACCTGCGCATTGCCGTCCGAGACGGACTGGCCTATCTCACCGAGCAGCCCGACGTGATCGAGGCCGAGGTTTTTGCCTCGGCCAACACCAATCTGACCCTCCGCCTCAACTTTACCTCCCATATTCCCTGCAACGGCGTGGAGGAACCCAAGTCCATCGACTCCCACGGGCTCTCCGTACGCGCCGCCTTCCGGACCAGGCGAGGCGTACGCATTGGGTCCGGCAGCGAGGTCAGCGACCTCTCGGTGGACGGCGTGGCCCGCGCGCTGGAAAAGGCGAGGACGGCAGCCGTTCATGATCCGGATTTCGACTGTCTGCCCCGGCCTTCCCTTCGAGGTCCCACCCTGTTTGAGTACCACGACCCGACCCTGGTGCGCATCCGGAACTCCAAGCTGCTGGCCCACGGCTGGGACGTGCTGAGGCAGGGGCTGGAGGCATTCCAGTCATCGGAGAGCCTGCTGGCAGCCCTGGAGCATTTCCGCGCCGCTCAATCTGAGGGCGACACCCAGGCCCAGCTGGCAGACCTGGGGTTGATTCTGGGCGGCGACGTGGTGATGCTGCTGGAACGGATGGCCGTAGCGTCAACTGCAATGCCCGAACCGCAGACCGATGAGTCAACCATGATTATGTCCTTCGCGACAGCCATGGTTGAGGAGATGAACGCCAAGGGCAGCGGGTGGTCCGTTTGCACCCACCTGTCCGACTTCGAGCCCGGGGCTGCCGCCACCGCGGCCCGGCGGGCCATAGCCTCTATGGACGGTCAGCGGACGGCCTCAGGGAGCTACAGGGTGGTGCTGGGGCCGCAACCGGTGGCGGAACTGCTGGAATGGATTCTGATGCCCGGTCTCTACCTGGACTCCTTCCACGCCGACGCCTCACCCTTTGTGGGGAAGTTCGGGCAGCAGATTCTTTCGGAAAACCTGTCCCTGTATGACGACGGCTCCGCCCCGGGGCTGGCAGGGTCCAAGAGCATTACCGACGAGGGATTGCCAACGGGGCGTACCGACCTGATTCAGAACGGCCGCCTGGTTGGGCTGCTGGCAGACTATTACAACTACCGCCGGACCATGAACGCTCCAAGAAACTGGGACAAGCTGGGGGTGGTACCGGCCACGGTTGAACGAGGCATTTTGCCCCGCAACGGATTCCGTGCAGGGAACGGCGGAGGCCGCGACTTCTCCGCCGGAATATCAACGGTGCCCACCAACCTGGTGGTCGAGGGGCGGGAGGACGTCAGCGCGGAGGAACTGCTCTGGCGAGTAGGCGACGGCATCTATATTGGGCGAATCTGGTACACCTACCCGGTTAACGGGTTCACCAGCGGAGATTTCAGCGGCACAGTGGTTGGCGATTCCTACCTGATACGGGATGGCAGACTGGCTGAACCGCTAAAGCCAAACACCCTGCGCATGAACGACAACATTCTCCGTGTCTTCAACAACATCCTTGGCATTGGGACTCAAAGAACGGGCACGGTGCGCTGGTCGTCGGACCAGGTAACGTGGGCGCCGGAAATCGCCGTCGGCAACTTTCAATTGGAGGAGATTGCCGGCTACATGGAAGAGGTTTTCTAGCAGCTGATTCAAATTTGGGTAAAGCCCCATTGGCTACGCGAGGGGCGGTATTTCGCGGGGAGTCATCCCTACCCTGACCTTCTCCCGTCGAAAAACGAGGGCTTTTGAAGCAGCTTGTGGAAGCTTACCGCCCCTGGAACCAGGGCAGTCGTTTCTGGGTGAAGGCCTTAACTCCTTCCTGGAAGTCCCCGGTGAAAACTATCTTGCTGATGGCGTCGGTCTCCGCATCCAGCTGCTCTTCCAGGCCCGCCCCCCACGAGCTTTCGAACAGGGACTTAACCCGCCCGTAGGCCACCGTAGGACCTTGGGCCAGGCGGGTGGCCGTCTCCAGGGCATGGCGGTCGAAACTGTCGGCAGGACACACCTGGTTGACCAGTCCCAGTTCCCGGGCGTACTCGGCCCCTATGGGCTGGCTGGCCATGTAGATTTCCATGGCCTTGCTTACCCCCACCAGGCGGGGAAGCATATAGGTGGAACCCCCGTCCGCGGTGCAGCCAATGCCGGCATAGGCCATGATGAAACGGGCATCGGCGGAAGCGACCCTCACATCGCAGCAGAGGGCCAGGCTGAAACCGGCCCCGGCGGCAACCCCGTTGACGGCGGCTATGACGGGCTTCTGCAGGTTCCTGATTCCCATAATGACGTTGCGGTGCAGTCCGTCGGCCAGTTCCTGCACGTGGGCGGAAAGAGCCTCGGGCCCTCCCGACTCCAGGCTGTCCACAAAGTCCTTGACGTCCGCTCCCGCGCAGAACGCCCCGCCTATTCCCGTGAGCATCACCGCGCGGATTTCCGGCCGGGCGCAATCCCTTATTATCCCTCCCAATTCGGCCACCATTCCCGGGGTCAGGGCGTTGCGTGCCTCGGGGCGGTTGAGGGTGATTACGCCCAGGGTGTCCTTGCGGGTAAAGTCAATAAGGTCGGTAGGCATCGGGGACCTCCGGATACCACAGGCTGTTCAACTGGAAGGCGGATTGGCAACGTGACGAGGTCTGATGCCGGGGCTGCCGCGGGCCGACAGGCAACCTGCTGTTGCCCTGGGTGGTGTCGTCAAATTGGCTCGTCATGCTTGAAACAGGAGGAATCTTGACTACAGCCGGCGAGGTTCCCGCCTTC
>JAPPJA010000141.1 GCA_028874675.1 Chloroflexota bacterium | reverse complement strand
GTCCAAAGGAGCATATTTGGACGCTATGAGTGGACGATGGCTGTGGTCCAGCAGGATGCGGTTGAACGCAATGCTGCTGCAGGGAGTTCCACCACTGAATAGAGGGAATTGTACGGGACCCGCGACCCTGGTCAGATGCCTGTGCTCCCAACAGTTGCCATCCGGATCCCGGAGAACCAACGCCAGGCTCGTCGGCGCATCTCCCGCATTGGGCCAGCGGACGCTCGCCCTCAAATGCAATGGCAGAGGGCTAACCTCTTCAATTCCCTCTTTGGCGGATATTTGAAAGAGTATTGGAAACACCACGCCCTCGGCGGCGCCGAATGGCTCAAGCCCAATGGGCCAGGTTTCCTGCCTCAAATAGGTCAGGTCTTCACGCTCGAAGACGGCCCAGAATCCCGTATATGCCAGCGCCAGCGTCATTAGCAGGGCCACAAAAATCATCGCCAGGTGCCAGAGCCGAAGCCTGGGTAACGCTTCCAGGGTGGCGGCAAGAGTCGCTACTTGTGGGGCCTTGTCCGGAGTGACGGTTAAGGTAATGTTCAGGGTCTTGTTCTTGCCGAACCAAGGCCTGCGGGTGGGCCTGGCGCGGACCTCTACGTCCACTTTTTCCTGGGGCCGGACCTCGGCCGGGTGCGGCTCGATTTCAAAGTCGCACAATCCGTCCGGTGTGTCGCCCTGCAGGACAAAGGTCAGGTCGGCATTCCCGGTGTTGTAGATGGTGTCGGTAAAGCGACCTTCAGTCCCGACTACCCTTGTTGGATGAAGATCGTGAAAAAAGGTATAGACCGGTTGAACTACCAGGGCGGCGCATAGAGAGTGTGTTTCGCCCGGAAAATTCCGGGAAGTCGCCTCCACAGTGAAGTTGTACCGGTCAGCTATCGTCTCCGACACATCCGGCGGATGGAAGGTCAGCGCCGAACTGCCGACTTCACCCGGATACACGGTAATGCTCTGGCTGGAAAGGTCACTCCATGAAGGGTCCGTGCCCGAAACCCTTAAGGTGTAAACGTCCAGGATATGGCCGGAGTTTTCAACTTCGATAACTGCCTGAACCTCCTGGCCAGGCATTACTTCAAGGTCGTTGGGGGTTAGCTTGAGGTTGAAAGTTGCCGACATACCGCTTCAGTAACTGGCTGGTTAGCGAGGGACCGGTTTTTCGGCCCCAGGCAGGCACGGGGCCGGAATGAGAAAATGGCTGCTCCCGAAAACGACAGAGAGCTTACGTGGGGGAATCGGCTACCTCGGACGCTGCTGGATGACGTGGGTAAGTTCGTGGGCCAGGAGTTCCTTTCCTTCGTTGCTGCCAGGACGGTAGAATCCCTTCCTGAAAAATATGTCCTTGCCGGTGGTGAAGGCCGCTGAGCCGAGGTACCGGTTCAGTTGATTTGACATTACGCCGGTATGGATTCTTACGCGGCGAAAGTCCGCGCCAAACGCGGCTTCCAGCTGAGTTCTCAGGCCGTTGGGCAAGGCGCGCCCGCCCCCTTTCGCCAAGCGAATCGCGATCTCGGCATCGCGGTGGATCACTCCTCCCCGGTCATGCAACGAACGGCGGGCCAGTTGCTGCCGCCTTATTCCATAGCCCGCAGCCCTTGCTCCTGCAACCGATTTGATGCGCGGCGACGACAGAAAGGCCACCACTGCCCTTGCGACCCGGTCGGCTTCCCGCTCGTACTCGTCGCCTGCGGGCCCCACCACCATTTTGGGGAGTACTGGTCTGTTTTGCCCGGTCAAATGCACGTTCAGGAAGCGCAAAGGGTCACTTCTTCCGTGGTGAGCCTGCAACTGCCGCAGGATGGCCGCCCCGCGAGCCGAGGGTGCCCGGAGTCCCTGGAAGCTGCCTTCAGGCCGACCCGACAACTCCTCCGCCAGGCGGACGCGATGACGATGCAGGGGTGGTTTAAGCTGACCACCCTGGCGACTGCGCTCGGTCCTTGATTTTGGTTGCGCCCGCCGTATCCTGAGTCTTTGATAGTCCTTCATACCAGCTCCCATTTTTGGTGAACCCCTCGACAACCGTGGGGGATATGAACCTTCTGTTTTCTCGCGCCCGCGTACCCGCCGGCGAGTTTGTTCCGCCTTGCCCGGGACTACAACTCACTCGGCCCAGAACAATGCTGCCCCGGTGCCAGCCGCCACCGTTACTACTGCCAAAAGCATCAGGAGGAGCCACCAAATTGATACCGGAATCCACGGATGTACCTTCAGCGACCCCAGGGTTAACTGGGGCGTCGTCTGCGCCACCTGGACCAGGCTCTTCAGGATAAAGGGGCGCTCTGTCGGCGAACCAAACAACGGCCGTTTACGAGGCGTGACTACAAGGTCAATTTCTTTCGTTTCTCCGGGCGCTACCCTCGTTTTTTCCTCTTTGAATTGGAAAAACAGGCCATTTCTCAGGTCACTCCCAGTCAGGTGGACATCCAGGGGAATATTGCTTTCATTTCTGACCTTCAGCACATAAGCGCTGCGCCTGCGGGTTTCGCTGCTGCATTCCAACCGGACTGCGAGCGAATGAAATGCCTCCACCGTCAGAAATACGGCCTGCATTGATGAGTCGGAAACCGATGACTGGGGACTGACAACAACCCGGCAGGTGTAGGTCCTGGCTGCCGCTGAACTGTCCCTCGGTGGACCTACTGACAGGGTGGAATGGAACGAGTCTCCGGGGAAGAGTGAAACGCTGCAGGTCGAAAGCTCGTACCAGGATGGCTCCAGCCCCTCCACTTTAACGCTGAAGATGTCCGGAGCGTCGCCATCGTTCCGAATCTCGATCAGGGCATCCACCTGATCTCCCGGGTTCGCTCTCAACGACCTTTCGTCCATATTCAGAAACATCTACCGGAAAACCCTCAGTCTCTTGAAGCTGAAGCTACGGAACCCGCGGTGCGGGGAACTTCTCTTCTCTGTTAACAGATCAGGCAATTGCACAACGATACAACCAAGAGACTCTGACTGCGACAATGATCCTCATGACGACGGCGTTTTGAGAGAATGTTCGTACGAGGTTTGGGCAGCATAGGCCCCCAGGTTCATTCCGAATTCGACCGCCGACCGGATGGTTTCCCTGGTCGCCGCGCTGCCAGGGAGGCCTCCATTCCAGAGGCAGCCGTAATCCCCCTGGCTGTAGATCATGCCCGCCCCTGCGATGACCGAATGCTCCCCGCCAACACCATACGGAGCCCCGCTGAACATATGGTGCGCCGAGAGCAGGGGATGGCCCCGGTCAACTGGAATCATTTCGATTCCCAACGCTTCGGCCAGGGCTTGAAAGGACTGTCCGAATGCTTCCGGTACCTGGCTCTCGTTCTCACCGACCCGGCAGGACTCTCCGAACAGAATGCCCCCGGCCGTCAAGTAGGCCGCCAGGTTTTCCTGGCCAGCCGCGTTAAGGGAGAAGGCGTCTCTGCCAGCCATAATCAGCAGGTCGCAGCCCTCCACCCCGGTGGACAGATCAAAGGCCCCGGCGAAACGCGCGCGGAACCTGGCCTCGGAGTTGACGGCCCGGATCAACTCCATCGTGCCCAGCAGGTGACCGGGGGATGTCTCTGACCCGGTTGCCATGGAGGCAACGCCTATTTTGATGTCCTGCGTCGGCCAGTGCCCAGCCTGTTCCCGGAAGCGAAGGTCGATTTCGTCGGCAGTTGGGGTCCTCCAGTCATTGGCGTTAGAAATTACGCTTTCCGCACCGGAAACCTGCACCCGGGCAAGCTCCAGGTAAGGTCCCGACGGCGGCTTCTTCCCCCCACTGATGCTGAAGACTTCAAGGGTGTACAGGGGCAGGTCCTGGTCCTCTCCGGAACGCCGGATCGGAGAGTCCGACACTTCTCGATATTGTAGCGCGATGTGGGCC
>JAPPJA010000095.1 GCA_028874675.1 Chloroflexota bacterium | reverse complement strand
TTCATCCCTTCATATTACCAGCATAACTCGTCGTTGTAGTACTAGAGCGTTCCATGGGAAAACGGTCTATTCCATCGCGCCGGCAACCGGGGCGGCGCTCGGTCATCTGATCCCTGAAGCCGCCGGAGCCAAGGATATTCCCTTCCTTTATCCGCTCATTCGACCGGTCCGGCTCCATTGCCTCGCCATCCGTTTCGACAAGTGCGGCTAACGATTGCGCAGCTTCGGGTCCAGCTTGTCCCGAAGCCAGTCGCCTGACAGGTTCATGGACAGCACCACCAGCAGTATGGCCAGACCTGGGAACAGGGAGACCCACCAGCCGTTGCCGCCAACGATAAGGTCGCGCCCATCGGACACCATCAGACCCCAGGCCGGAATGGGCCGGGGAATGCCGGCGCCGAGGAAGCTCAGGGTGGCTTCCAGCAGAATAACGTGGCCAACCTCCAGGGTCACCAGGACCACCAGCGGATTAACAACGTTGGGGAAAATGTGGCGCAGCATAATGCGCGTGTCGGAGCAACCCGAAACCTTGGCCCTGCTGACAAAGTCCCGACTTCGCATGCTCAGCGTCTCAGCCCGGGACATTCTCGCAAACCGGGGCCATAATATCACCGCCACCACCAGTACAATGGTGCTGAAACTGGGCCCCAGGACAATCGCCAACACCAGGGCAAATAACAGCCCGGGTATGGTGATAAAAACGTCCACCAGGCGCATTACCACGTGGTCCAGCAGTCCTCCGAAATAACCGGCCAGCACACCGAGGCCGCTCCCCACCACGCCGCCAGCCAGGATCGCCAGTAGCGAGATGCTGAGCGAGTAACGGGCGCCGTGCATAATGCGGCTCAGCACGTCCCGTCCCAGCTTGTCAGTACCCAGGATATTCTCCCAGGTGCCGGTCGGCCGAACTTCCACCCCGTTAAGGTATTGGGGCCCCGACCACGCCGGGGGGGTAAGTCTCTCTCTCGGACTGACCTTGTAGGGGTCGTGAGGAGCAATCAGGTCGGCGAATACCGCCGGAATAATTAGCAGAACGACCAGCACAAACATTGGCACCAGGGGGTAGCGCCGGGCCTCCCCGACGAATCTCCCCAATCCAGCGGGGGCTCCGCCCTGGGCGATTCCCCCAATCCTAGTTATGTCCATAAAGCTCCCCTATGGAGATTGCCAGACTAAGCGTATCGGATTCTCGGATCGATGTAGGCGTAGATTACATCTACAAACAGGTTTATGCCCACGAATATTATGGCGAAGACCATGACTATGGTCTGCATTACCTGGAAGTCGCGGTTGCGGATGGCGTCCACAGCCAGCAGGCCCACCCCGGGATAAGAGAATACCGTTTCGGTGACCACCGTCCCCGTTACCAGCTGGGCCACCAGGAGGCCGAGCAGGGTGACGGGCGCGATGGAGGCATTGCGAAGGGCGTGCTTCCACACCACCTTCGACTCTGATACCCCTTTGACCCTGGCCAGCTTGATGAATTCACTATCAAGCACTTCCAGCATGGAGGACCTGACCAGGCGCATCAGGGCGGCCACCTGATACCAGCCTATGGCAAAGGCCGGCAGTATCAGATGAACAAGCCGGTCCAGTCCCGGGTCTCCCCGGCCCGACGTGGGCAGCCAATTCAACTGGACCGCAAATATCCACATCAGCATGATGGCAACCCAGAAGGAGGGAGCCGACTGGCCCATCAGCGCAAAGATCTTGGCCACATAGTCTGGCATGGTGTCCTTCTTTACAGCGGACAGCACGCCAACCGGGAAAGCGATCACAATGGATATCATAAGGGCCAGTCCGGCCAGGACCAGGGTAGCCGGAAAACGCTTGAGTACCAGGTCCAGCGCTTCCCTGGTAGGATGCTGGACCGAGCGGCCAAAGTCTCCGGTCATAGCATTGCCCAGAAAAGTCAGGTACTGGATATGAAAAGGCTCGTCCAGGCCCCACTTTTCCTGCATTAACCGAAATTCCTCGGGGCCGGCATCCTCTGGAAGCAGGACATCCATGGGATCGCCGGAAATGCGGGCCAGGCCAAAAATTATGATGCTGACCGCGAACAGCACAATCAGGCTCTGGAACAAACGTACGATTATGTATCGTTGCATTGTTAACCTTCTAGCAGGAAGTCGGCATTCATTCGGGTTCCTGCCATACCAATTGCCTATCCGACCGGGGCCCCGAAGGAAGTCCCGATTGGATAGGCAGTGGTCCAATGTTTAGCTAGAGCAACCGGCCAACCGGGGCGACCCGATTACTGGGCCGCCTTGACGTACTCGAAGTCGCGAACCCCGAAGACCCCAGGTGTCAGCCATTCTTCGATGAACTTGGGATTAATCATGAACTCAAAAGGCACCCAATGCAGCGGGATGGAGCAGTAGGTCTCGTAGCAGTCTTCGCCCATCTCCCGAATCAGGTTGTCCCGATCCTCGGCGGTAGCAGCGACCTCCAGGGCCTCGTACTTCTCGGTAAAGAAGGGGGACTCATACCGGGGGCTGACCGCGCCACTGTAGTGGTAAACGAAGATGGCCCTGGTGGGTTCGGTGAAGCTGCCGGTGTGGAGCCAGGCGGTATTATTGACCTCCTTGGCGCGGAGCTGGGAGCTGTAAACGGCGGTCTCCACCGGCTTGAAATTCACATCTATGCCGATTTCCCGCCAGTAGTCGGCAACCAGCTCGCCGATATCGAGCATCTCAGGGAGGCCGGGGCGGGGGTAGGACAGCTGGGTGATTTCAAAGCCGTCCGGGAAGCCGGCCTCGGCCAGAAGAGCCCTGGCCTTGTCGGGATCGTAACCGTAGTCGGCTTCGAAGGAGTCGAGCCAGGAAGGCTGCCAGCCGGGGAACTTGGCGTGGGAGTGAGTCTGCATCATCAGCTCGGCGCGCCCGTTGAAGAAGACATCGTTAATCTCGGTGCGGTCAATGGCGCGGTTCATGGCTTCCCGCACCACCGGCATGGTCATGGGCTCGGTGGGGTCGTAGTTGGGGTGGTCGGGCAGGTAATTCCCGCCGAAGAAGCCCACCAGGCGGATGGCGGGGGTGGTGCCCAGGACGACCTGCATGCCGCGGGAAAGGGCGCCAACCTGGAGGTCGCGGGGAATCTCCGCGGCCTGCACTTCCTCAGTAACCAGCATAGCCAGCTGGGTTGAGGGCTCCGAGACGAAGAAAATCTGCAGTTCAGGGAAGTCGGGGGTCTTCCGCCAGTGGGTGAAGGCGGGAGCCTCGTAGCGGAGATACTGGGCCTCGGCGTGCTCGGCGAACTGGTAGGGGCCCGTGCCGATGGGGTCGTTGGCCATAAGGCGGATACCCTCATCGTTGGCGTCGAAGCCGGTCATCACGCCGCCGTTGGCGTCCCAATGGTCCTTGCTGCGGATGACGGTGGTGTAGTTGGTGCTCATATAGGTGGTCATAATGGGTTCGGGTTTGTTCAGGTGCAGTTCCACCACATGGCCGTCGGGACCATCGGGCATAACGACTTCCTTGAGGAGGTCGCGCCAGGTAGAGGCGCGGCCGTCGAAGTGGTCGTTGCGGCGTTCCTGCCACATGGTATGTTCCACGTCCTTGGCGGTCATTTCGCCGTAGTCCTTGTGGAACTGGACGCCTTCCTTCAAATGGAAGGTCCAAACGGTGAAGTCGTCATTGGCGGACCATTGGGGGGAGAGCATGGGAACGGAATCGGTGTACTGATCGAACTGGACCAGGCCCTCGAACATGGGAAGAACAATGGGGAGATCGCCCCTGCCGGCGACGGGGTCGGCCAGGTCACGGGTGGTGGGGCCGCGGGCGACCTGCAACTTGACGATGGCGGGTTCGGCCATAGCCATAGCATCTGTGGCGGCAGCGGGGGCGGGCGCGGGGGTG